>NZ_JBIUAT010000013.1:0-72972 GCF_044547685.1 Acinetobacter sp. NPDC052428 | reverse complement strand
CGAGTAATTTCTACCATCAATCAATGAAAATAATTTCGATCAATCAACCAGTAAAAATCCACACAAGTTGTTCTTCATAATCTCTTAATGATCTTCTTGCTAATTCGTCACCAGCAAGCTAGGTCGGCTATATTACTCTCTATCTCTAGAAAGTCAACCAGTAATGAAAACTATTTTTAAAATTTCTTTCTAAAACCCAACTTAGTCAAACTTAACTAAGTCACTGTTTTATCAGAAGTTTTAATCTTCATCACCGCCGATGGATGTGCATTCTACAGGATTCCCGACCCAATACAACCCCTATTTTTAAATAATTCAGCAAAAATATCACGACTGTTTATTTATTCTACAAAAAATACAGGTTTTTCTATTTTTCACTCAAAATTTATTCAATTATTGATGTTTTAAAGTAGTTTATTTACTTATCAAAGGATATTTCTAGTTAATTTAATTGCTATATCTATCTAAAAATTTTTTATTGTCTTTATTTCAGATCAAACACAACAGATGAGTTAATAAAATAGATTTACTATGGAATCCCTTACCCATTTTAAAAATATAATCCTCCTCCATCCATTAAAATTCCATTCAACAAGATAATCACTCTATAGATAAACTCTGGTTGAATTGTTGAATGATTAAAATTAAAAGTGAAGCAATGCGAGAAGAAAGCAATCTTCAATGCACAGTTTTATTAGATGAAAAATAATTTAATAGGGGTTCGAGCATTCATCATGATAGCCACCGATAACAATTGTATATTTTTTATTCACATTGAATTTCAGGCATAAAAAAAACCGCTTAACGCGGTATCTTTTATCTCGACCATCTTGAAGGAGATGGTCGGAGCAGTAGGATTCGAACCTACGACCCCCTGGTCCCAAACCAGGTGCACTACCAGGCTGTGCTATGCTCCGATTTCAACTTTAAAAGTTGGGGTGAATGACGGGATTCGAACCCGCGACAACTGGAATCACAATCCAGGGCTCTACCAACTGAGCTACATCCACCATCATTTTGATTCTTAACATCAAGCGACCAAATGGCGCGCCTGACAGGATTCGAACCTGTGACCATCCGCTTAGAAGGCGGATGCTCTATCCAACTGAGCTACAAGCGCGTTACTGATGCAAACATCATTTGCCTTGAAGAATTGGTCGGAGCAGTAGGATTCGAACCTACGACCCCCTGGTCCCAAACCAGGTGCACTACCAGGCTGTGCTATGCTCCGATTCATCTCAGCTTTCGTATCGAACATCGTTCGGTACGGTGTGCATTCTAGGCGTGACGCCCGGAGACGTCAACACCTATATTTAAAAAAAACCGAAAAAACGCTTCAAGCGTTTATTTATCAATCGCTTCAGACATTTTTTATACAAATTTTAACGTTTTAGTCTGGCACTAAAGTTCAGCATGCGATCTAGAGGCAGCTTTGCTCGTTCCGCAAGTACCGGATCGACATATACTTCCTGATCTTTATGCTGTAACACATGCAAGATACCATCCAGCTCGTTCATGGCCATCCAAGGGCAATGCGCACAAGAACGACAGGTCGCCCCCTCTCCTGCGGTTGGTGCTTCAATCAGGATTTTATCCGGTACTGCCTGCTGCATTTTATAAAAAATGCCGCGATCAGTAGCCACGATTAAACGTTGATGTGGCAAAGTCTGCGCTGCTTTAATCAGTTGCGAAGTGCTACCCACGGCATCAGCAATCTCGACTACAGACATCGGTGATTCAGGATGTACCAGAACCGCAGCATCTGGATAGAGTGCTTTCATATTGGCAATACCGCGTGAACGGAATTCTTCATGCACGATACAGGCGCCATCCCAGAGCAACATCTCTGCACCGGTTTTTTTCTGGATATAACGACCCAGATGCTGATCGGGTGCCCAGATGATTTTTTCGCCCAGACTGTCCAGATGTTCGATAATTTCCACTGCACAGCTTGAAGTGACGACCCAATCGGCCCGGGCTTTCACGGCCGCTGACGTGTTAGCATAAACCACCACGGTATGATCCGGGTGCGCATCGCAAAAAGCGGTAAATTCATCGACAGGACAACCCAAGTCCAGTGAACAGGTCGCTTCCAGGGTAGGCATCAGCACGGTTTTATGGGGTGAAAGAATTTTAGAGGTTTCGCCCATAAATTTCACACCAGCCACCACAAGCGTTGAAGCCGGATGATCGCGACCAAAACGCGCCATTTCCAGTGAATCGGAAACACAGCCACCGGTCAGTTCAGCCAGTTCTTGCACTTCAGGATCACAATAATAATGCGCCACCAAAACAGCATCCTGTTTTTCCAGCTCTGCCTTGATCTGTGCAAATTTGTCCAATTTTTCCTGCTGGCTCATTTGATGTTCTTGTGGAACACCTAAACGATCTAAATGCGCCTGCACAATCGATTTAGCTTCATTGGCTATTAATTTGGTCGCATCACTCATAACAACTCTTACTCTACCCTCATGGTTCACTATTCAATGAACCTTTCACCCTACATCCTGGTCATCTTTGGCGAAGTGCTATTTTTGACCAGTCATTAAAAACTACAAGATATAAAAAAAGCCCCACAACGGAGGCTTTAGAAACAATCTGAATTATGAGCGATAATCTGCATTGATTTTTACGTAGTCATACGACAGGTCACAGGTATAAACCGTATCTTTTGCCTGACCTCGTCCAAGATCAACACGAATCGTCATTTCAGCCTGGGCCATCACACGTGCACCGGCTGCTTCAGTATAGTCTGCTGCCGCACCACCATCTTTACAGATTTGTACATCATCTAACCAAACCTGAATTTTTGCAACGTCTAAATTTGGCACACCGGCATAACCAATCGCTGCCAGAATACGGCCCCAGTTTGGATCAGAAGCAAAGATCGCGGTTTTGACCAGCGGTGAATGCGCAATGCTATAGGCAATATCGCAGCACTCTTGAGTATTACCACCGCCTTCTACAGTCACGGTAATGAATTTAGTCGCACCTTCACCATCACGTACAATCAGTTGCGCAAGGCGTTTCATGGTACGTGTCAATACGTCTAGCACCACTGCATAACGTGAATCTTCAGTCGAAGTGATTTCAGCACCACCGGCCTGACCTGTGGCAATAAAAATACACGAGTCATTAGTTGAGGTATCGCCATCAATTGTAATACGGTTAAACGATACATTGACTGTTTCAGTTAATAACTGTTGAACCAGTTCACGGCTGATCGGTGCATCCGTCGCAACATAGCCCAGCATGGTCGCCATATTCGGGCGAATCATGCCTGCACCTTTGGAAATACCGGTCATGGTATAAGTCACACCATCCAGCTCGAACTGTTCTGACGCACCTTTCGGAGTGGTATCTGTGGTCATGATTCCAGTCGCTGCATCGCCCCAGGCATCATCACGCAATGAATCCAGCGCAGGCTGTAAACCTGTAAGCAAACGCTCCATTGGAAGCTGCTCACCAATCACACCAGTCGAGAATGGCAACACTTCAGCAGCCTGTACGCCTGCAAGTTCAGCTAACTTGGCACAGGTGGCTTCTGCATTTGCCATGCCTGTAGGACCTGTTCCTGCATTGGCATTGCCGGTATTGATTACCAGGTAACGCGGATTAGTTACTTTTAAATGTGCTTTGGATACATGCACGGGTGCTGCACAAAAGGCATTCTGGGTAAACACTCCTGCAACATTGGAGCCTGCAGCCAGTTCAAATATCACCAGGTCACGTCGGTTCTGATAGCGCACATAGGCTTCAGCCGAACCAATTTTAACCCCTTTCACCACATGCATCTGTGGCATAGATACGTCACCAACTGCCATTTTAAAGTCCAATATTGAAGTTTTAGAAAAATACAGCTTAGTTGATCTGCAACAAAAAATCGAGCCAAAGCCTGAGCCAGCCTGAGATTTGTTATGGATTTTCACAATAAAAAACCAGTCATCAAGACTGGTTTCTACATTTTTAAAATAAGATATTTTTAATTTTGTGCAAGTTGTCCAGATTCGCTTAGCAAAGCCTGTTTCGCTTGTTGTTGACTTGCAGTAGAAAGTGCCGGATTTGTAGCAACAATACGGTCCGCATTTGCTGCATTAGCAGCTGCAATCGCAGCCGTCTGCAACACAATTGGACGATTCTGGTTGGCAAAGGTATAACGGATGCCGGTACGTGGGCTTGCCACAGTCACTTGTGCATCGGTACGTTGTACTTGAGCAGTAGTCGTACCCACCGCTTGCTGAACTTTATCAATTGTTGTAGTCGCTGCGGTTTGAGCAAAACTTAAGGCAGGCATTGCCAAAACGGCAATCATGAGCGTTTTTAATACTTTTTTCATTCAGGTTATTCCACTTTGATGTGTTGAATGAGCCATTAAATAGCATTTAATTCCTAAGACTGCAAACAGTATTCAATTTCTGAAAAATCTTCATACATAAAAAAATCAGAGCCATGTGGCTCTGATTTTTAATAGCGTTTAGATCTTGCCATGACATTGTTTATATTTCAGGCCTGAACCACATGGACAAGGCGCATTACGACTTGCCGGTGCTTCAAAGACTGGCGCCACCGAATTTGCCTGAGCATTTTGTTCAGTAGTGTTTTCATGTTCGCCTGCCAGCAAACCGTCAAACTCTTCATGAGATAACTGCAAACGCATTGCCTCAGCCTGTGCCTGCTGCTGTGCTTCCATTTCCGCCAGCTCTTCAGGGGTCGGTACGTGGATGCGTGACAGATCTGTTACGACATCTGACTTGATTGTACCGAGCATGTTTACAAACAGGTTATAAGCTTCTTTTTTATATTCCTGCTCTGGATTCTTCTGCGCATAACCACGTAAATGAATACCTTGACGCAAGTAGTCCATAGCCGCCAGATGCTCTTTCCAATGACGGTCCAGAGAATTCAGCATAAAGTGACGTTCAAGCGATGCTGCAGACTCTTCACCCATTTGTTCACGACGTGAACGGTAGCGGTTCAGCACTTCATCGGTAATGCGGACCACCAAGGCTTCTTCATCCAGACGACGGTCCTGTTCCAGCCATTGCCCGATAGGAAGATCCATCGAAAGATCTTCACGTAGCGCCAGTTCCAGACCTTCAATATCCCACTGGTCATGAATCGATTCAGGTGGAATATAGTTGGCGATCACACCCTGCATCACTTCACGGATCATTTCTTCAATATAATCCTGCAGTGAATTTTCTGCCAAAATGTCATCACGCTGACTATAAATGATCTTACGCTGTTCGTTATTCACGTCATCGTATTTCAGCAAGTTCTTACGAATATCGAAGTTACGTGCTTCCACTTTACGCTGCGCATTTTCAATCGAGCGAGACACCATTTTGTGCTCAATCGCTTCATCTTCCTGCAAGCCCATGGCACGCATCATGCCGACTACGCGATCACCGGCGAAAATACGCATCAAGTCATCTTCAAGTGACAGGTAGAAACGTGATACACCCGGGTCACCCTGACGACCGGCACGGCCACGCAGCTGGTTATCGATACGGCGTGATTCATGACGCTCGGAACCGATAATATGCAAACCGCCTGAATCCAGCACGGCCTGGTGATTAACATCCCATTCTGCTTTCAGACGAGTTTCATCTTCAGGAGTCGGGTTTTCAATTTTAGCCAGCAACGCCTTCCAGTTACCACCCAACAAAATGTCGGTACCACGACCGGCCATGTTAGTGGCAATCGTCACTGCACGCGGCGCACCGGCCTGCGCAATAATATCGGCTTCACGTTCGTGCTGTTTGGCATTCAGTACTTCATGCTGGATCCCTGCAGCTTTTAGCTTATCCGACAGGATCTCAGAAGCTTCAATGGTGGCTGTACCAATCAGAATTGGTGCAACACCAGCTTCATGCACACGCTGAATTTCTTGAATAATGGCGTTATATTTGCCTTCACGATTTAAATAGATTAAATCGTTCTGGTCATCACGGATCATTGGACGGTGAGTTGGAATCAGCACCACATCCAGACCATAAATTTCTTTCATTTCCGCTGCTTCAGTATCAGCAGTACCGGTCATACCGGACAGTTTTTTATACAGACGGAAATAGTTCTGGAAGGTTGTGGTTGCCAGAGTCTGGTTTTCTGGCTGGATTTCCAGACCTTCTTTGGCTTCTACGGCTTGATGCAAACCTTCAGACCAACGACGTCCCGGCATAGTACGACCGGTATTTTCATCGACAATAATCACTTCACCATCGTTGATGATGTATTGGACATTACGCTGATAGAGATAATGCGCACGGATCGCTGCAGTAACATGATGCAACAGGTTTAGGTTCGATGCTGAATACAAGCTCTCGCCTTCTGCCAACAAGCCCATTTCTATCAGTTCACTTTCAATGGTTTCAAAACCCACTTCAGTAATTTCAACTGAACGCTGTTTTTCATCAATCCAGAAGTGACCGCCATCCGGCACTTTCTCTTCTTTCTGTGCCTGTAATTTTGGTGGAATATTATTGATGGCTGCATAAAGCTGTGAAGAATCTTCACTTTGACCGGAAATAATCAACGGGGTACGTGCTTCATCAATCAGGATCGAATCGACCTCATCGATAATCGCATAGGTCAAACCACGCTGCTTTTTCTCTACTAGCGAGAACACCATGTTGTCACGCAGGTAGTCAAAGCCAAATTCGTTATTGGTACCGTAAGTAATATCGGCACGATAAGCTTCAGCTTTTTCCATCGGATTTTGCATGGAATAAATAATGCCGATGCTTAGACCCAAAAATTCGAATAATGGACGGTTCAACTCGGCATCACGTTGTGCCAGGTAATCGTTCACGGTAATGACATGCACGCCCTGACCACTGATGGCATTCAGATAACAGGCCAAAGTACCCATCAGGGTTTTACCTTCACCGGTACGCATTTCTGCGATTTTACCTTCATGCAAGGTAATACCACCGATCAGCTGCACGTCATAATGACGCATGCCCATCACCCGCTTCGCGGCTTCACGACAGACTGCAAATGCTTCAGGCAATAGTTTATCGAGGGTTTCACCCTTATTATATCGTTGTTTGAATTCTTCAGTTTTTGCAGATAAGTCTGCATCGCTAAGGGTAGATATCGTCGGCTCGAGCACATTAATCTTGTCTACGATTTTACGCATGCGTTTGAGTTCGCGCTCATTTTTGGTACCGAAGATTCCTCCGATCAGACTTGCCAACATGAATAGACTCTCTAAATCTTGCTTGTCAAATGAATATGTTCTTAGTCGTTATTATGGTGCTAGAAATTTGAACTACAAGGGTTTTGCTGTAAAACCGCTAAAAAAATCTGATCCTTAGTTCTAGCCCTAAGATCTAAGGCAAAGTAATGTAGCAAATTTTCCCTGTGCAACATAGTCAATTAAGTGACTGATTTTTGCGCTTCTGGATAGACGGATATCCTACTTATGCAATTTACTCATAAAGAAAGCAAAAAACACTATTTTTAATCATAAAAAAATTGATTCATATTAAATCGTATCTCGACACTAAAAGACCAATTGAGGCTAAAAAGATGAGTTTACGTCTAGGCGATACCGCACCGAATTTTGAACAGCAATCCAGTGAAGGCCTGATTAATTTTTATGACTTTCTGGGTGATAGCTGGGGCATTTTATTTTCACACCCTGCTGACTATACACCAGTATGTACGACTGAGCTTGGCTATACCGCAAAACTGAAAGACGAGTTTGCAAAACGTAGCGTGAAAGCCATTGCCTTGTCGGTCGATGATGTTGAATCGCATCATGGCTGGATTAAAGACATCAATGAAACCCAGAACACCACAGTGAATTTCCCCATCATTGCCGATCAGGATCGCAAAGTTTCCGAGCTGTATGACTTTATTCATCCGAATGCCAGCGAAACTCTAACGGTCCGTTCTTTAGTGGTCATTGACCCCAATAAAAAAGTCCGTTTGATTATTACTTATCCTGCATCGACCGGTCGTAATTTCCATGAAATCTTGCGTGTGATAGATTCGCTGCAACTCACCGATAGCCATAAAGTGGCAACGCCTGCAAACTGGCAGCATGGCGATGATGTGGTGATTGTCCCTTCATTGAAGGATGAGGAGGAAATCAAGCAACGTTTTCCAAAAGGTTATACCGCTGTCACGCCTTACCTTCGCTTAACGCCACATCCTGAGCAAAATTAAAAGGACTCCTTTTTAATTTTGCGCAAGACAAGCGAAGCGCGTAGCACAGGATAAGATGGAGCTCGTAGTAAAGAATAAGAGAAACTCTATTTTCCAGATTTAATGCTTTATCGAATACTACATTGACGTGCTACGGGTTCGATTTCTCTATACAGCCTGTCTTCGGATAGGCTTTTTTATATTCAAAATCTCATATCCACTTTAAACTTGAAATAACAAAAACAACATCTATGCTCTGTATGAAAATCTGCATATTTCCAATTCTCATGAGTGGCTACCTCCTAACCACAGGTTGCATGACTACGCCTGCCCTGCCTGAACCTCAACGTCCTCAGCATTGGGGACAGCCCATTCATCAGAATCATAATTTTCATCAAATCAGCAATTTTGTTTATCGTAGTGAGTAGCCTTCAACTGAACTCATTCCTTTATTAAAGTAGCATCAAATCAATGTGGTTATTAATTTACGTTCACGGGATCAAGACAGCTTTGTTTTGAGCAATGAAAACTTTCAGCTACATCATGTACCCATACATACCTGGGCAATTGATCGGGAAGATTTATTGAAAATTATGCTACTGATTCAGCAAGCACAACAAAATCACCAAAGGTGCTCCTGCATTGTTATCACGGTTCAGACCGCACTGGTGCAAGTGTCGCCATGTACCGAATTATTTTTGAACATTGGCCGATTGAGCAGGCGCTACAAGAAATGAAATATGGCGGTTATGGCTTTCATTGCATTTGGAGCAATATCGAAAAGTTATTCACGCCTGAAAATGTAAAATGGATTCGCGAGCAACTCAAGAATCCATCTACAGAAACTTTGATTAATACAAAGAATTAACGCTTATCCAGCGGCACCCAGTCATTCACCCAAGCTGATTTCATATTCAGGCTGGCATCAGACGCAATTTTCTTACGAAGTGCATCTGCAGTCTCACGGTCTTTGGACGGCCCCACCATGATGCGTACACCTTTAGAAGTTGAGCTTTTGGTGACCTTATAACCTTTGGCACGCAGTTTGGCTGCTACAGCATCCGCATTGGCTTCATTCGCTGCCAGTGCCACCTGTACCATCCATTGCTTGTCCTCTTCACCTTCCAGTAACTTACGCGCCTGCTCAGCTTCTGCTTTCTTCTTGGCTTCTTCGGCTGTAGCCTTTTTCTTGGCTTCTTCAGCTTTACGTTTTTCGTCAGCTTTACGTTTTTCCTCGGCAGCTTTACGTTCAGCTTCTTTCTTTTCAGCCGCTTTACGCTCTTCCTCGGTTTTACGTTTTGCTTCAGCCGCCTTACGTTCTGCTTCGGTTTTTTGCTGTTGCTCTAACTTGCGTTTTTCTTCAGCGGCTTTACTTTCAGCAGCTTTACGCTCTGCTTCTTTCTTGGCTGCGTCAGTAGAACTATTGGCTTTTTGTTGTACCAGCTGCTGCTGGGCTAACTTTTTTTCTTGCACCGCTTTTTCTTCAGCCAGACGTTTCTGCTTGGCCTGTTCATCTTCCACCAGTTCTGGTGGAATATTATCGGAACTTTGCTGTCCTAGGCGGTGTGCATTCAGGGCAGCATATTCTTCAGCCGCTTTACGTGCAGCATCTGCTTCAGCCTGCTGTTGCATCGCTAAAAATTCGGCTGCACGCGCCTCCTGTTCTGCAACCGCTTTTTCGCGATCACGGCGTTGCTGTTCAAGTAAACGCTTTTCTGTTTCTACATCGACCGTCAAAGAACCGAGCGAATGATTGCCTGCCTCTTTATTTTCAACTTCCGCAGCCTGTGCCGGATTTTGCTGACGGTCCTGATTGATTTCATCTTGGCCTTTCAGGAGTAATGCTGCCAATAAAACACCACCACCGAGTAAAACAACACTGCCCATCCAGCGCTGTTTGTTATTCATTGACATTCTTCCAAATACTCCCATACCGCTTCTAAGGTATGAAATGATCCACATACCAAAATCAGCTGATTATTATCTGTTTGATCCAGTGCTGATTTAAAAGCTAATTTTACATTGTCAAATTGTTCTACCGCCTCACCGCTTAAAGCATCAGCCAAAACTGTGACCTCTGCCGCACGTGGGACGAATAATGGTGCAATTTTCCACAATTGAACCGTGTCTTTCAATAACTTGACGACAGAATTTATATCTTTATCTGCCAGCATTGAAAATACACAAATGACTTCATTATATTTTTGATTGTAATTTAAATAATCTCGTAATTGTTTCAGCAGAAATTCCACCCCATGCGGGTTATGTCCTGCATCAAAAATCACGGTTTTATTCTGGATTTGACGGATTTCAAACCGTCCCGGCAACGTTGCTGTTTGAATACCTTGAGCCATCGCATCCTGACTGACCGTTAAACCGCTCAGCAAAATGGCAGCCACAGCGGTGGAAATATTATCCAGTGCCAGCGAACCTGTTGGGAGTTTTAAGGTCGTACCCGATGAAGCAAAAGCCCAGCTTTGGCCATCTTCAAAGGCTTTATAGAAATAATCACGGTTGATTGCATACAAAGATGCATTACATTCTTGAGCTTTATTTAGAATGGCTTGCGGGATCTGTTGCTGTCCACCAAACACGACTGGAATATCCGGGCGAATAATTCCGGCCTTTTCAAAAGCAATTTTCTCGATGGTGTCACCAAGCCAGTCAGTATGATCCAGACCAATATTGGTAATCACCGCCACATCCGGATTGACCACATTGACCACATCCAGACGGCCGCCTAAGCCAACTTCCAGCACCCAGACATCACAGCATTGATCTTTAAAAATCACAAAAGCAGCCAGTGTCGTGGCTTCAAAGAAAGACAGGCTCAAACCGCATTCGCGACGAGCCTGATCGACCTGAACAAAAGCATCAATCAGCAACTGATCTTCCACTTCAATGCCGCGCAATTTAACACGCTCATTGAAACGGTACACGTGGGGGGATTGATATAGCCCGACCTTGAAGCCTTGCGCATTCAGGATCGCGGCCAGCGTGGTGGTGGTCGAACCCTTACCATTGGTTCCTGCCACCGTCAGCACTTTGGCCTCTGGAGATGTCACGCCCAGCTTTTCAGCCACAGGAATAACCCGTTCCAGACCTAAATCAATACCCGTAACGTGAACATGGCTCCAATAATCGAGCCATGTATTTAAAGAATCTGTTGCTAAGGGTGCTGTGTTCAATGCAAATTCATCAACTTCGTAACGATACGATAAACTGTATCACGTAATGCATGACGGTGAACAATCTGATCGATTACCCCATGATCAAGCAAATATTCCGCGCGCTGGAACGGTTCTTCCAGTTTTTCACGTACAGTCTGTTCGATCACACGTTTACCGGCAAAGCCAATCATCGCTTTCGGTTCAGCAATATGTACATCACCCAGCATTGCCAATGATGCGGTCACACCGCCGTACACTGGATGAGTCAATACCACTACATAAGGCAGACCTGCTTCTTTTAAACGCTGGATCGCAGCCGAAGTACGCGCCATTTGCATCAGGGACAACATGCCTTCCTGCATACGAGCACCACCCGAAGCAGCAAAACAGATCAAAGGTTGACGAGCTTCAATCGCATGTTCTGCAGCCTGAACAAAGCGGTCACCGACCACTGTGCCCATAGAACCGCCCATGAAGTCGAACTCAAACGCACAGGCAATCATCGGTACGCCTTTCAGCAAACCTTGAATTACTACCAATGCTTCGGTTTCACCAGTTTTCTTTTGTGCTTCCGCCATACGGTCTGGATAGGCTTTACTATCGACAAATTTCAGCGGATCTTTGGCTATAAATTCCTGACCCAATTCTGTTTGTACCTGATCAAAGAACCAGTTCAAACGCTCACGGGCTTTCATACGCAAATGCTCATCACATTGCGGACATACATAGGCATTGAATGACATGGCAGTACGGGTCACCAATGCATGACATTCAGGGCACTCAATCGTAGGCTCGGTAAATGTCGCTTTATATGCCGTTTGCTCATCGGGTACCTGAATGCCCGGAACAGTACGCTCCGTCCATGGGGTCGATGGGCTCAGAATTTTGCCTGATTTCACTTGTTGACTCATACTAACTCATCGAGCGCTGCTCGAAGCTCCTTGACTTTATTCACCGTCGCAATAACGGCTTGTTCTGGTGCGAGCGTTGCAAACTGCTTTACAAACGCACTACCCACAATAACTGCATCGGCAGCAACACCCATCGCTTTCGCAGATGCAGCATCACTGATACCGAAACCTACGCCTACAGGAACATCAGTCACAGCTTTAATCTTTTGAATGCGTGCAGCGGCTTCAGAAACATCTAAAGTTGCTGCACCGGTCACGCCTTTCAGTGACACATAGTAAATAAAGCCGCTGGCCTGTTTTGCTACATGTTGAATACGTGCATCGGTTGAAGTGGGTGCCAGCAGGAAAATCTGATCCATGTCATATTTTTCCAGTACTTCACCCAGACTTTTTGCTTCTTCTGGTGGCAAGTCCACCAGAAGTACGCCGTCTACTCCACATTCATAGGCATAAGCCACAAACTTTTCATAGCCAATTACTTCAACCGGATTCAGATAACCCATCAGCACCACTGGTGTTTCGCGGTCTTTCAAGCGAAATTCTTTCACCATATGCAGTGCATCCAGTGTATTGGTTCCACCTGCCAAAGCACGTTCAGCAGCTAGCGCAATCACTGGCCCATCTGCCATCGGGTCTGAGAAAGGAAGTCCCAGCTCAATCACGTCGACACCCGCCTCCACCATCTCATGCAGCAAAGGCACTGTGACTTCTGGATGCGGATCACCCGCCATGACATAAGAAACTAAAGCTTTACGCTGTTGAGATTTAAGTTGTCCAAATCGTGTGGCTAAACGTGACATAGGGTGGTATTTTCCTTAACGTGTTTCAAACTTGAGGCATTGACTATGTAGAAATACAAGACATCGCATTGTAACGCTATTTTTTGTCCAATGAACAGTCTGCGATACCGACCTCGAGTACTTCATTTCCTGTGCGAAGATTTCAAAACAATTCGGAAGGGTCTATTTACGATTATTTTGATTTTTTTCACAATGATCAAAGATGCCTAATTTTGCTATTACCTAAAATCTTGAATATTTAGATAAACTTATTTTTATCATATAAAAATTAATAAAAATGCAGATGTTAGCGCATTCATTTAAAGTTTTCTGAAATTGCAAAACCTGCTTTATACTAGTCCTATTCTCTTACTTTTTTATCTCCTATGCAGACTGATTCTGAGGCTACAGTGCAGGCACGCGCCATTGCACTGCTGCCGCTTATTGTATTTTTAACCATATTTTTGGGTAGCGGGATCTATCATTCCCTGATCGGAACCGAGTTCGCGTTCTATCAGGTGAAAGCGCCTGTCGCTGCCCTGCCTGCGATTATCTTGGCTGCATTAGTGTATCGCGGCAAACTCAACCAGGGCATTGAGGAATTCCTTAGAGGTGCCAGTCATCCAAATTTAATTCTGATGTTTATGGTGTTTATGCTGGCAGGTGCTTTTGCCAGCGTCAGTAGCGCCATTGGCAGCGTCGACGCCACCGTGCAGATGGGCTTGTCAGTGATTCCACCTACATTTATTCTGCCGATGTTATTTGTGATCTCGGCCTTTATTGCCACGGCGATGGGTACCTCCATGGGCACCGTTGCAGCCTGTGCGCCGATCGCTTTTGGTTTCACCCAGGTGACCGATATTGACGTGATTTATGCGATTGGTGCGGTCGTCGGTGGTGCCATGTTCGGTGATAACCTGTCCATGATTTCAGACACCACCATTGCGGCGACCACCAGCCAACGCGTACAACTGCGTGACAAGTTCAGAGTCAATGTCTGGATTGCAGTTCCAGCCTCAATCGTCACTATTTTAATTTACGTGTTAAGTACCGGCAGTAGCAACACATTGGAATACAAGGATTTTAACTGGCTTCTGGTCTTACCTTATATCGCCGTATTTATTTTGGCCTTTAGCCGTTTACACGTTCTGGCTGTACTGACCATTGGCGTACTACTTTCCGGCTTGTTTGGCCTATTTGCCACAGCTGAATTCGATCTGCTCAAACTGAATACTTCAATTTATGATGGCTTTGTCGGCATGTTTGAAGTGGCGTTATTGTCGATGTTCCTGGGTGGCCTCTCGGCGATCATGCAACGAGAAGGCGGTTTACGCTGGCTGATCGAGCGCATTTATAGCTTGACCCGTCTATTTAAAGTTGGGAAGCAACGTGCCGGCGAAATCGGGATTAGTTTTCTGGTGGTGTTTTCGAATATCTTTGTGGCCAATAATACCGTGGCGATTATTCTGTCTGGTGATATGGCGCGTGAAGTCGCCAAAGAATACGGGGTGGATCCCAAGCGTTCTGCGGCACTGATGGATATTTTCTCTTGCGTGGTACAGGGTTTAATTCCTTATGGCGCACAGTTACTACTGGCCTGCTCCATTGCAAAAATCTCGCCGGTTGAACTGATTGGTGGTGTGTACTATTGCTGGATTCTGGCCATTTTTGCGATTGCTGCGATCGCGTTTAGATTCCCTCAGGTGAAAGCAAGCACTTAATCCATCATCCTGCGAAAATAAAAAAGCGATCGATACGGGTCGCTTTTTTTAGCTGCGCTGTTTGTGTAACTGCTTTCTGCGCTCTAATAATGTCTGTCCGGTGGCTGCCTTGTAGGCCCGTGCCAATGCCGACTGGTCAGAATAATCCAGCTGCTCGGCGATTTCGGTCAGACCTAATCCCTTCTGCAACAACAGCTCGCAACGTTTGATCCGCTGCTGTTCCAGCAGTTTTTTAAATGAAGTGCCATGGGTACTAAATAAGCGTTGCAAACTCCGTGTCGACATCAATAACTGCTGAGCAAGTTGTTCAACTTTAATCGCCTGATGCTGGGTTCGCAGCTGTTCAGCAATCATTTGCTGCGCCTGTTCCAAATGATTCTCAAGGGGCGGCTTGGCGGCAATCGCCTGTTCTGCCTGATGCACCAGCAACTGCAACAGCATCGGATCTGCCTGCTCAGACCGATGTGCCAGTCCTTGTAGATCCAGTTCTATGCCATAGTAGGCTTGGGAAAATATCACCTCGCTGGCGAAAAACTTTTGATAATGCATTTGTCCCCTATCGGGCGCATGGGCAAAGCGTACACAACGGACTAACAGTTGATGATCCTGTAAAATGACACGTCCCAACTGTACCATCGCGGCCATGGTCAGTTCATTGAGCAGATTATATTTTTCGTCCAGATAGGCCCAAAATAATTCAATACTGTGTTCACGCTGCTTCAACTGCAAAGGTACAAACTCACTGCCATCAATCACCAGTCGTTGAAAACGCATAATATGGCGGATCATTTCCGCAACGCTGCTGCTTCGCGAAGCCATATAGCCGAGCACGCCAAAATGTTCTGGACGAATAACCTGCACGATCTCGAAAATTAGTTGTGGACAGTTTAAATGTTGCCGGGTTCTTAACAGAAGCTGATTTAATAATTCCAGCGGCACTTGCGTGGCAAAAGGCTGATCAATCAGGGGGACAAGCGCTTCATGTACATCTTGCAGAAAGTCAGCTTCCAAAGGCTCAATTTGCAGACTGCGCAGATAAGTCGCCCAAAGCTGAATATAACCATTGGATATTTTAATTTCTTGCATGCGCGCTTCCCGCTGCCTGCTTTAGGCTAAGCAGTTTTATTTTCATTTGGCATAAAATGTATAAAAATTGGCAAGCACTGTCAAAACAATTACGGCATTCCCCGACATACTGTCAGCATCGTCACAAAAAAGAACTTTTAAGATGAATGCAGTATTAAAATCTTCAATAAAGCCCGTGGTCCGGACCCAGCTTGATTTTAAACTGGATGAAATTCCGCGCTACTGGTTTGGCGGCGATCCCTTTCTGACCCGCATGTTCGATGCCTTGAGCCTGACCTTTCCAGATGGCGAGCGTTATTTTATTCAAAGTGTGCGCCTGTTCCGCGATCAGATCACAGACCTGGAACTGCAACAACGTGTGGCAGATTTTATTCGTCAGGAAGCACAGCATGGCATTGCCCATGAAAAAATGAACCAGCTGATGCGTGAACAAGGCATGCCCGTCGATGATTTTATCGAACGTTTGAATAATATGTTCGCTTATGACCTCAAACATCGTTCAGCACAGTTCAATATTGCCACGACGGCAGCGGCAGAACACTTGACCGCGCTGATGGCTGAAACTTTTTACGGTCAGAAATCCACCTTAAAAGACGGGCATCCTCATATACGTGCCATGTTTGCCTGGCATGCGATTGAAGAAATGGAGCATCGTGATGTGGCTTTTGACGTGATGAAAGATGTCGCGAAAACACCTGAATGGATGCGCAAAATGACCCTGCTCAGCACGACATTTTTGATGTTTAGTTATACCGTCTATCGCGCCAATGTCATGCTGAAACATGATGGCTTCAGTGTCTTGGAGCGTTTGCAAATGAACTTAAAAGGATTGCCCTGGTTGTTTGGCCGCAACGGCACCTTGACCCGTATGGGCCCACAATATCGGGACTGGTTTAAAAAAGATTTTCATCCCAGTCAGCATCCTGTGATTGCGCAATATGATGTCTGGGTGAAGACTTTAGCCGAAACCAATGATCCAATTCAGGCCGGTGAAGCCTTCTGGCAGGCCGCCAAAGATTAAGCTCAAGTCAAAAAGCCTTTAATGTTGATAGTGCCCGTCAGTTAAGCAATTGATTGGAATTTTATTTTTTAAATTCAGTATTATATTTGATAGATGGAAAAGTCATCCGCAACTATTTGAGGCAGGACTACATTAAAAAATGATTATTTCTGCGACAAATTTACTAGTGGATGGTGGCTGACAAGTTTTGCGGTGAGGAGTATTACTCCGCAAGATGCCTTCCTTGCGAAGCTCCGCTTCTCATTTGGGCGAAACCAAAGTAACAAATGATTCATTAATATCTGATTTAAAACGTAAGAATCCATCGTGAACTACTAAAAAGTTAAAGAGCCTATTTCTAAATTCTTTAACTGATCAGCATTATTCAATGTTGAAGGCTTTTAAATGACTCAATCTGATTTACCACTTGGCATAATGCTGCTCAAGCAAGGCATATTCATTCAGTAAAATAATTTCCTGATCATCCTGCTGAATCGTTCCTGAAACCTTGGCCTGCCACTGACTAAACTGGCTGCCCACCAGACGCAGGTTCAGATTTTCATAACGGCGCCAGCCTGTACTCACTATCAGATTCAATTTTTCATCCAGTGACTGAATCGTCCATTGGTTTTCAGATTCCTGCTGGAACAGTACATCGGTCAATGGATAAATCTTTCCATTGATCCACAGACAGTTTTCATTGCCAAAGCTTTCATTCACGCCTGAGGCCAGATTAATGCCGATCCGGTTCTGGTTCACATCCCAGAAATTACAGGACAGCCAGAACCAAGCCGTTTCCGGGCGTAAAAAGCCACACGTATCATCTAATGAGGCAAAGCTGCGTTCATTAAACTGGATGGTTTCACCTTGCTTGTTAATGAAAAAACCTTCACAGCCCAAGGTGGTTAATTTCTGGGTATAGGTCCAGCCGTTGATGCCGGTCGGACTGCACATACTCAGTGGATCAGTTCCGGCACAAAAAATTCGCGCACTGAGTTTAATCTCGCCATATTTGCTGACATTGATATAACGCACGCCGTTGGCATGCTGGATATCGATCTGAAAAGGTGAATTATGGAAATAACTATGATTAAACAGTGGCTGTTCATCCAGCACAGTGTTGCGTGACAGGAAATTAATCGCATTCCATTCCAACACTTCATTGCTCATATGGTTATAGACATAGACAAAACCATGCCCTGCCCATGCAATATCGGCAATTGCCAGTCCAATCGTATAATGCTCATGCTGAATACTACAGAATTTGAATTTTTTATATTTTAGATGCTTGCGCCAGCCTGACAGCACATGACCATAAGGATTTTTGTATTGATATGCCTGATAGTCAATACTTTTTGGAAGCTCCTTAAAACGTCCATAACGCGGTTGTCCATTTGCCTGAATTAAATCCATTTAAGACATTCCATCTCAGTCAAAACTGTTTTTCCTTGGCAGTATTATGCCGATTATTAAATTTTGATAAAGAGATTTTTTAAACCGCTTATCGAATCATCAAGCCAGCCGCAGGTTTAATTCAATCACAGACCGCTTTAAATCGTGAGATAGGTATTTTCCCAGCGATTGCCACTGAAACTACCTTCTAACAGTTGTACGTAGCGGCCATAAACCTGATCAATGGCAATACAGTCATCTACATCCAGCACACGGTCAGTATGCTGTTTTTGCCAGTGCCGGGCGAAGTAAGCTTTACCGCGCTGTTTGGCCACCATGGCATTCTGCGCAACCACCAGCACATAACGATGCAACTCGCCAAATTCACGTGGATCATAACCACCCAGATTAATCAGCCAAAGTTTTTCATCGGATTGCTGTGGCTGTGCATCAGTAAATTGCAGCGCATAGGACTTGCCCTCGAACTCTAGCCCGTTGATTTGCGCCCAGGCATCAATATGCAGACCTTGCTGCTCAGCAAACCAGGCATTTTTCAATTGCGGATAGGTGTCTTCCAGACTCTCTCCTACTGCCAAAACCACATCATGAACTTCTGTATTGGCACGGGCATGACGACCACCGAGCATTACAATAAACAGGCTAGGCATTACATTTCCTTGTTAGCGTCAATCTTTAAGATCAGTTAATTGATGCTTGCCAGTATAGCGCAAAGTCATTCCATGATGATGCAGCCATCTGTCAAGGGCAAATTTGCATAGTCAGCCTGACTGAATTTGCGCAAAACAGCATCAAATCACTCGCTCTCAATATCCATATCGAGGATCAGCTTAAGCCTGTCTCAGGACCAAAAACTCATTTTCAGTGAATACAATTGGCTAACAGAGCATTTCCGATCATTTTCATCAGGATTTACAGCGATAGAGGATTATTTTTTTGTACAAAATACAAACACGGCTAAACCGCACAAATCTGTACAAATTTTCGCCCAAATTTCAATCTAAAGGCATATTTCGTTGACTGAAATGCGCTGAAAGACGATACTCTCAATGTTTTTATTTAAGCAAATCGGTTCAAAGAGGCTGGGCCAAAAGTTCGGTCCTCAGAAACTCAATCCAACGCAAGGGGCTATATATGGCTGGTGGAAAGTCAACTATCATTTACACACTGACCGACGAGGCGCCATTACTGGCGACTTATTCTCTGCTGCCGATCATTGAGACCTTTACTAAGCCAGCTGGCGTTGAGATCGTCAAAAGTGACATCTCTGTAGCTGTGCGCGTGCTCTCCGAATTTACAGATTACCTAAGCGAAGAGCAAAAGGTGCCTGACACTCTAGCTGAGCTAGGTCGTCTTACACAAGATCCAGACACGAACATTATCAAACTCCCAAATATCAGTGCTTCTGTTGGCCAGCTAACAGCGTGTATCAAGGAACTTCAGTCTAAAGGCTATGCAATCCCTGACTATCCTGAAAACCCGACCACTGAAGAAGAAAAAGCAATCAAGGCACGTTATAGCAAATGTCTTGGTTCAGCAGTAAACCCGGTTCTACGTGAAGGTAACTCAGACCGTCGTGCACCTGCTGCCGTTAAAAACTACGTGAAAAAACACCCGCACTCTATGAGCGAGTGGAAACAGTGGTCACAAACTCACGTTTCACACATGGACGAAGGTGACTTCTACCACGGCGAAAAGTCGATGACTTTAGACCGCGCACGTGATGTGAAAATGGAACTGATCACCAAGTCTGGTGAAACCATCGTTCTTAAGCCAAAAGTTGCGCTTCAAGACGGCGAAATCATCGATTCAATGTTCATGAGCAAGAAAGCACTTTGCGACTTCTACGAGAAAGAACTTGAAGACTGTCGTGAAGCGGGCATCCTGTTCTCTTTACACGTTAAAGCAACCATGATGAAGGTGTCTCACCCGATTGTATTTGGTCACTGTGTAAGAATCTACTACAAAGAAGCATTCGAAAAACATGGCAAGCTTTTTGATGAGCTTGGCATTAATGTCAATAACGGTATGGCAGGTCTTTACGAGAAGATCGAGGCGCTTCCAACTTCTCAACGTGAAGAAATCATCCGTGATCTACATGCTTGCCAAGAACACCGTCCAGCATTGGCAATGGTTGATTCAGCAAAAGGCATCACTAACTTCCACTCTCCTAACGACGTAATTGTAGATGCTTCTATGCCTGCAATGATCCGTGGTGGCGGTAAAATGTGGGGTGCTGACGGCAAACCTTACGACTGTAAAGCGGTAATGCCTGAATCTACATTCGCACGTATTTACCAGGAAATGATCAATTTCTGTAAGTGGAATGGCAATTTCGATCCAAAAACCATGGGTACTGTACCGAACGTTGGTTTGATGGCGCAAAAAGCTGAAGAATACGGCTCACACGACAAGACTTTCGAGATTTCTGAAGCCGGTGTTGCAAACATCGTTGATCTTGAAACTGGCGAAGTGTTGATGTCACAAAACGTGGAAGAAGGCGATATCTGGCGTATGTGTCAGGTGAAAGACGCACCGATCCGCGACTGGGTGAAACTTGCAGTTACTCGTGCACGTAACTCTGGCATGCCGGCAATCTTCTGGCTTGACCCGTACCGTCCACACGAAAATGAACTGATCAAGAAAGTTGAAAAATACCTGAAAGATCATGACACCACTGGTCTTGATATCCAGATCATGTCACAAGTACGTGCAATGCGTTATACGCTTGAACGTGTTGCGCGCGGTCTAGATACTATTTCTGTAACAGGTAACATCCTGCGTGACTACCTGACTGACTTGTTCCCAATCATGGAATTGGGTACATCTGCGAAAATGTTGTCTATCGTGCCGTTAATGGCGGGTGGCGGCATGTACGAAACAGGTGCAGGCGGTTCTGCTCCTAAGCACGTACAGCAGTTAGTTGAAGAAAACCACTTACGTTGGGATTCACTCGGTGAATTCATGGCGTTGGCGGTATCTTTAGAAGAAATGGGTATTAAAGAAGGCAATGACGACATCAAGTTACTTGCTAAAACTTTAGACCAAGCGACTGGTAAATTGCTAGATAACGACAAGTCTCCTTCTCGTCGTACTGGCGAATTGGACAACCGTGGTAGCCATTTCTACCTGGCGAAATTCTGGGCTGAAGAACTTGCTGCTCAAGACGAAAATGCTGAATTGAAAGCGAAATTTGCACCACTTGCAAAAACTTTAGCTGAAAATGAAGAGAAAATCGTTGCTGAGCTTGCAGAAGTTCAAGGCAAATCAGTAGACATCGGCGGTTACTACGCAGTTGATCAAGAAAAAGTAAATGCAGTGATGCGTCCAAGTGCAACGTTGAATGCTGCTCTTGCTTCTATGTAATGAGTTAAAAAATCGATTTAACCTTAGGTTAAATTGATTAAAAAAACCGGCACTGACGTGCCGGTTTTTTTTATGTCCAATTCATGCAGCGCAATCACTGAAGCAATCCATTTTTTAAGCAGTTCTATGCAGTGTTATTTTCACAAGCTATCTTTTAAATCAAGAAGATAATTTTGAAGAGCAGATAAAAAGAAACAGGTTATTATTTTTCAGACAATAAAAAACCCCAAGACTGAATGTGCTTGGGGTTTTTTAGAATTTTGGTCCCGAGGGTCGGACTCGAACCGACACGTCATCTCTGACAGCGGATTTTGAGTCCGCCGCGTCTACCAATTTCACCACCTCGGGAGTGGATGAAAGGTATAATACGCGATTTCTCAGCACTGTCAACGCAGAATATTTTCATTTGTTTATTTTTAAAACAAATCGCATTTTTTCGTTTTAAAATCGAGCAATTCCCGCCATAAAAAAGAAAAAAGTTTATACTAGCCGCAGTTTTTTTAGCGTAAATCATCATGCAACTTTCTGATTTTAATTTTGATCTCCCCGATGAGCTGATTGCTCGCTACCCACTGGAAACACGCAGTGCCTCTCGCCTGTTGCACCTCGATGCCCAAGGTCAATATCATGACCATCAATTTACCGATATTCTGGATTTACTTGAAGACGGCGACTTGTTGGTATTAAACGACACCAAAGTCATGAAGGCCCGTTTAAAAGGTAAACGTGCTTCAGGCGGTGCGGTAGAAGTGCTGGTTGAGCGTATGCAAGATCGCTTTATTGCCTATTGTCATATTAAGGCCAGCAACACTCCGAAAGCCGGTGCAGAACTTTTTATTGGCCCGGATGCAGTGAAAGTGACCGTACAAGGCCGTCATGAAAATCTGTTTATTGTAGAATTTTCACAACCAATTCTCGATGTGCTGGATCAATACGGCGCCTTGCCGATTCCGCCTTATTTCAACCGTGAAGCGGAAGAGATTGATACTGAACGTTATCAAACCGTGTTTAATGACCCAACCAAACTGGCCAGCGTTGCAGCACCTACTGCCAGCCTGCATTTTGATGCCGATCTGTTGGCAAAATTGGAAGCCAAAGGGATTCAAAAAACTTTTGTGACCCTACATGTTGGTGCAGGTACTTTCCTGCCAGTGCGTACCGATGATATTCAAAATCACATCATGCACAGCGAATGGTGCGACGTCCCTGAAACTGCGGTCGAGATGATTCGTCAGACTAAAGCCCGCGGTAATAAAGTCATTTCTGTAGGCACGACTGCCACCCGTGCAGTCGAAAGTGCAGCACAAGCACATAACGGTGAACTGGCAGCCTGGACAGGTGATACCCAGATTTTCATCTATCCGGGTTATCAGTTTAAAGTGGTCGATCGTTTGATCACTAACTTCCATTTACCAGAATCGACCCTGTTAATGCTTGTGTCTGCCTTGTCCAATCGTGACAATATTCTCAATGCTTATAAGCATGCAGTAGACAGCCAGTATCGCTTCTTCAGTTATGGCGATGCCATGCTGATTGATCAGGCGAAATAAGCGAGAACCATTGCCCATGCCGATCGAGTCTGTACAACAGTCCATTCATATTCGCCGCAAGAAAAATGCAGTGGTGTTTCAAAATATCGCTCGGCTTTGGGATCTGGGTCAACAGGCCAAAACGCATCAGCAATTGCTGGATGGGCTGCATCCCTGGAATGGCCCGATTACGCTCAAGTTTGAAAATAACCTGCCGCTTGCGCTTGCCGGAATTGGGCTTTTTCTGATTGGCAGCATTTTTATTGCGCCGGGAAATATCTGGATTCAGGGCAGTGTTTTTCTCGGCTGTCTCTGCATCTTCTGGGCCTATATTTGCTATGAACAGCAGCAGCCCTTAGAGGAAGTCATTGCTTTTCTGGAAGAACAGGCACTGGCCAAGAAATATCAGCTTGCTTTTCAAAAACAGCCACAGCATATTTCCATGCCACTCAATCCCCTGCACTTTATCCGGCATTTAAAACAATTATTTCCAGTATTCAATCAAGGTTCGTTGAGTAATGAGATTCAGCGTTATGCCAGCACGGTCTGGGAAGATGAAAACGGCCAGCAACATCAGGTACTGCTATTTCAATACCACTATATTGATGAAGTGCAGGCCCGAAACAAGGAAGGTCAGCCAGTCAAACTGATGCAGGTCCATAAAGACCTGTGGGGCTTGTTTGTTTTTGATATCCAGATTCAGGGACTGGCCGTTACGACTTCTAGAAAGAAATTTTATTATCCTTACAGCCATCCCTGGCACAGCAGCGATATTCGCACTAACCAGAGATTAAACTTTTATGGCAGTGATCCGATGCAAACTGCCAAATTACTCAGTCCAGGTTTTGTGCTGCGACTGGCCGATTTTTTTGAACAGCGTCAGGGTGATGTACTGTTTCATCCGGAAAATAAAATGCTGTGCTATCTGGGACCCAATGATTTATTTCAGGTATCGAGCAAGCAGCAGAATATTAGCGATATTTCCACATTGCGCGGTCATCTGAGAACGTTTAAATTAAAACAGCTCGAAAACTTACAACATGATCTGCTACAGTTTTTAAAATAAATTTTCCGCATCATTTTTAAAATATAGATATAGCTTGGGGAGATCTCGGATGGGATTTTTGATTTTATGTTTGGTCATTGTGGCACTGATTGTTTCGATTATCATGATCCGCAACAGTATTGTCCGTCATCATAACGCTACGATTCGCGCCTGGTCGGATGTCGCCAGTTATGAACGGCAAAAACTGAAAATTCTGGATGGTTTGCAACCGCTGGTCGAGCAATACTCGAATTTTGAAAAAGGCACGCTAGAAAAAGTCACCGAACTGCGTCAGAACATCATGAACCTGAATATCAAGGATGCCGATATTGGACAATTACAACGCATTGAAAGTCTGAACAAACAGTTAATGCATAGCCTGAATGTCGTGATTGAAAATTATCCGGAACTGAAAGCCAATGACATCTATCTGAAAATGATGGCTGAAATTGAAGAACAGAATGAAAATGTCGGTGCGGCGATTACCATTTATAATCGCAATGTCGAGCTGTTTAACAACCAGATCCAGATTTTTCCGCACAACATCATTAATAATATGTTACTCAGAAAAAAAGTGGTACGTCCATTCCGTGATCAAAGCGTGACACAGAATTTTGATTACCGTCCGAACTTTCACTGAGTGAACAGCAAGATCTGATAAAATTTTGCATCCTTGGCGCATTAACTTATTATAAAAATAGCCAAGGATGCGGCTGTACCTATCTAAAACTTATAATATAAAGAATAAAAATTATGCTGGATTATTTAGAGCACTTGCAACAGACGCTGGTCGAGGAATTTTATCGGTTATACGACCATTATCAGGATGATCAAATCTATGCCTGTAGTCTGGTCTTTGACGAATTTTTACTGCTGGATGATCTGGCCATTTCGACTGAACGCAGTATTTTTAAAGATCCGGAATATCTTCAGCAATATCTGGCGGAACAGGATCGCTGGAATGTCCGGAAATGGCGTTATCGGGCACATGCTTTGCCCCACTCTGGACTCATTCCCTTTAAAACCTTGCTGGCCGATTATTTTAAAACCCAGCACAGCTTTGGCCATCCGGTATTGGCACAGCAAAAACAGCTGCACGCGACGCATCTGGATTTATTGCTGGAGAGTTTTAAACAGGCCAAACATCGTCTTTCTGAGGCCTATGGTCTGGATCTGGATAGCATCCTGTTTTCATGAGCCTGCCGACCCAAGTCGAATTTGAATGCCAATCTGCGCAGACCCTGAAGCCTGAGCATATTCATTTACAGAAATTTCTGGCATCCAGACAAACTACTCATTTACCTGCCATGCAGAAACGCTTGAAACTCTCGCAAAACGACAAGGATATTCTGATTGATCTGGAGCAGATGCTGGTAATGGAGCCTTATGACTATCTGCAAGTGGCGCAAGATGCCTATTTGCTGACCTTGGAATCCTACTTTGTCGATAGCAATATTTATATCCAGAAACTGATCCAGCATATCGCTGCAATGGCCTCCGAGCCGGATGGCAGCTGCGCCCTTAGCCGGGAAGATATCCAGCAGCGCTTGCAGCAGTTTTCTCCACATCCGCCAATATCTCCGGATGTTCCCTAGCTTCAGCGATAAATAAAATTACAGAGCGAATGCTCTACAATGCTGGCGTTTAGTGTAAGAATCAAGGAAAATAGCGCCCTTTAGCTATAACAATCAGCGAACTGTTTTTTCGCCTTGATGTGGAACTCCTATGAAGTTTGAAAAATTAGGTCAGTCGGGCCGTGCCCGTCGTGGTCGTTTAACGCTTGAACATGGTGTGGTTGAAACCCCGATGTTCATGCCTGTGGGTACGTATGGTACGGTCAAGGGCCTGTTGCCACGTGACATTAAAGAGATCAAATCTCAAGTCATTCTGGGCAATACTTTCCATTTGTATCTACGTCCAGGACTGGATGTAATTCGTGAACATGGCGGCCTGCACGGATTTATGAAATGGAATAGTCCCATTTTGACCGATTCAGGCGGCTTCCAGGTCTTCAGTCTGGGCGCAATGCGTAAAATTAAAGAAGAAGGTGTGACCTTCCGCTCGCCGATTGATGGTTCAAAAGTATTTTTATCTCCTGAAATTTCAATGGATATTCAGCACACGCTGAACTCTGACATTGTAATGATTTTTGATGAATGTACCCCGTACCCTGCGACGCATGAAGAAGCGCAAAAATCGTTGCAACTTTCTTTACGCTGGGCCAAACGCTGTAAAACCCAGCATCATGACGTGCTGAAAAACCGTAATGCGCTGTTCGGTATTATTCAAGGCGGCATGTATGAAGATTTACGTGATGAATCTTTAAAAGGCCTGCTAGAAATCGACTTTGATGGTTATGCGATTGGCGGCCTGTCCGTTGGTGAGCCAAAAGAGGAAATGATCAAGGTACTGGATTATCTTCCAGAAAAAATGCCTGCAGACAAACCGCGTTATTTGATGGGTGTCGGCAAGCCTGAAGATATTGTGGAAGCGGTACGTCGTGGTGTGGATATGTTTGACTGCGTGATGCCAACCCGAAATGCACGTAACGGTCACTATTTTGTGACAGACGGCTTGGTGCGGATCCGTAATAGTAAATATCGTCATGACCAGAGTCCACTCGATCCGCATTGCGACTGCTATACCTGCCAGAACTTTACCCGTGCCTATTTATTCCATCTTGAGAAATGTGGAGAAATGCTCGGCTCTATGCTCGGTACAATTCATAATCTGCGCTATTACCTGCGTTTGACTGAAGCGATGCGTGATGCATTAGACAACGGTACATTTGACGAATTTGTTCATGACTTTTATGCCCGCCGTGGCCTGGAAGTGCCACCTTGTCCGCAAGATTAATCCATCAGTATTTGCGCTGAGGAAAAAGACAATGTAAATTGCAAGAATATGTCAATTTATTATCGAGTTGATCACCAGTTTTTTATTTTAGGAAAATGTAATGAGCCTTTTTATTTCGACTGCTCACGCTGCAGGTGAAGCTGCACAACAACCAAGCATGATGGCGAACCTTTTGATGATTGCTGTTTTTATTGCAATCTTCTATTTCTTGATCTGGCGTCCTCAATCTAAACGTGCCAAAGAACACCGTGCTTTGGTCGACAGCCTTGGCGTTGGCAGTGAAGTGGTATTTGCAGGCGGATTAATGGGCAAAATCACCAAGATTGAAGGTGACTTCGCAGTGGTTGAATTGAGCCGTGGTGTAGAAGTCAAAGTTCAACGTGCAAGTGTGATTTCAGTCCTCCCTGAAGGCACTTTAAATAACCTTTAATCAAAAATAGTCGTGCCCTCGCACGACTTTTTCATTTTAAGAAGAAAACGAATGCGTTACCCAGCATGGAAATATGTACTGATCCTGGTTGTCCTGGTGATCAGTACCTTATATGCCCTGCCAAGTTTGTATCCAGATGAACCTGCTGTACAGATTTCGGGTGCCAAAGCCGGTACTCAAATTGATGCAAGCATCGTACAAAAAGCAGAGCAAATTTTAAAAACTGAAAATATTGCCACCCATGACAATAGCTTTGGCAACAATGCAGCTTTATTACGTGTAGATTCAAGTGAATCGCAGCTTAAAGCTAAAGAGGCTTTACGTCGTGGTTTAGGTGATGATTACGTGGTTGCATTGAACCTTGCCCCGACCACCCCAGAATGGCTGCAAAAAATTGGTGCCAAACCAATGAAGCTTGGCCTGGATTTACGTGGTGGTGTTCACTTCTTGCTTGAAGTGGATATGGACAAGGCCATTTCCCAGCGTATGGAAACCTCTGCGACGGATCTACGTCGTCAGTTGCGTGATAACAACCTGAAATTTAATAGCCTGAATTTAAGCAACAACACCATTGTGATGCAGTTTGCCAACAATGATGATCGTTCTGCAACGATGGACTTCTTGCGCCGTAATGGCAATGAGTTTACCCAGCAGGCTGTTGCGACCGAGACCGGTTCGACTTTACGTTTGAACTATACCGATGTGCGTAAGCAAGAAATTGAATCTTATGCTGTCAATCAGAACTTGACCACTTTACGTAACCGTATTAACGAGTTAGGGGTGGCAGAAGCATTGGTTCAAACCCAGGGCAGCAACCGTATTGTGGTTGAGCTTCCTGGTGTACAGGATACCGCTGAAGCGAAACGTGTCCTGGGTCGTACTGCGAACCTGGAATTCCGTTTAGTTTCTGACCAGAATGATCAATACATTGATCCATATACTGGTCAGGCAACGGGTGCATTGCCACCAGGCACAGAAGTATTTGCTTATGAATCATTGGACAGTGGTCGTCAGCTCCTCCTGAACCGTAACCGTATCTTAACCGGTGAACGTGTTCAGAATGCATCCAGTGGCTTTAGCCAGGACACAGGCGGTGCAGAAGTGAACATTACCCTGGACAGCGCAGGCGGTAAGCTGATGGCAGATGCGACCCGTAATGCAGTCGGCAAACGTATGGCCGTCTTGTTCATCGAGAACAAACAGCGCATTAACTATGTTGAAGACCCTGCGACCGGTACGCAAACTGAAGTGCGTACACCGTATACCGAATCTGTGGTCATTAACGCTGCAACCATTCAGGCAGTACTGGGTTCTCAGTTCCGTATTACCGGTCTGGACTCACCGCAAGAAGCTGCTGAACTTGCCTTGATGCTGCGTGCAGGTGCATTGGCTGCGCCAATGTACTTTGTAGAAGAACGTGTGATTGGTCCAAGTCTGGGTCAAGAAAACATCGATAAAGGTGTACTTTCAACTCAGATCGGTTTCCTTCTGGTTGCCATCTGGATGGTGGTATTCTTCCGTCTGTTTGGTGTGATTGCCAACTTTGCCCTGGTCTTTAACCTGGCGATGATTCTGACAGTCATGTCCTGGATTGGTGCTTCCCTTACCCTTCCTGGTATTGCTGGTATCGTCATTACCATTGGTATGGCAGTCGATGCCAACGTACTGATCTGTGAGCGAATACGGGAAGAAATGAAATGGGGGGCTTCGCCGAAACAGGCGATTGTGGCCGGTTATGATCGTGCCTATAACACCATTTTCGACTCGAACTTGACCACATTCCTGGTGGCGTTCATTCTGTTCGCGATTGGTACAGGTCCGATCAAAGGCTTTGCCGTAACCCTGATGATTGGTATTGTCTGCTCGATGTTTACTGCCATTACAGTAACGCGTGCCGTGGTACAGCTCATTTATGGCAAAAAACGTAACTTGAAAAAGTTGAGCATTTAAGGAGATCACTGATGACTGAAAATACTCAACTGAATCAAAAACAGTACGGTCGCCCGGAAGACGAACGCATTATTCCGTTTATGAAGATTGCGATGCCTGCGGCATTGTTTTCAATCCTCTTAACCGTTGCGAGTATCTTCTTTATTGCCACCAAAGGCCTGAACCTCGGTTTAGACTTTACCGGTGGTGTGGCAGCCGAATTAAACTATACCAATCCGGTCAAACCTGAAGATGTCTCCAAGGCATTGAACCAGGCAGGCTTTAATGATGCTGTGGTTCAGACTTTAGGTTCTGAACGTGACCTGATGGTGCGTATGCCGGTTCAGGAAGATATCGAAGCTGAAGACCTGACCAAAGCTGTTACAGCCGCAGTTCAACTGCCAAATAATGCGGCAGAAGTACCGAAGGTTGATGTCGTAGGTGGACAGGTCGGTAATGAGCTCTATGTCCGTTCTGGCGGTGCTGTGGCACTTGCGCTCCTGCTGATGCTGGTCTATGTCACCATCCGCTTTGAGGTCAAGCTGGCTATGGGTGCAGTATTGTCACTGTTCCATGATATCGTCGTTACCCTCGGGATTTTTGCGATGATGCAGTGGCCATTTGACCTCACTGTACTTGCGGCACTCCTTGCAATCATCGGTTTCTCACTGAATGATAATATCGTGGTCTCTGACCGTATCCGTGAGAACTTCCGTAAGATTCGTGGTGCAGAACCGGTCGAAATCATTAACATTGCCCTGACTGAAACCCTGCGTCGTACCATTCATACCTCTATGACCTTATTGCTCGTGGTGCTTGCCATGATGCTGATGGGTGGTGATGGTCTGAAATGGTTCTCGATCGCGATGTTTGTTGGTGTCTTTGTCGGGACCTATTCGTCGATCTATATTGGTACAGCCTTTGCCTTGTGGCGTGGTCTAAACCGTCAGGACTTTATTGTTCAGGTGAAGCCAGAATTTGAAGACGAGAACCAGATTCCATAATCTGTTCTGTTTCATGTTCATCGTTCAGCCCGTCTTATGATGGGCTGAATTATTTCTGCTGTTTGAATATGTGGCAGTGGGAATAATCGAAATGACTGGATGGATTTTCTCAATATCGGTTTTTTGAAAAATCACCTGTCGGTGTTCATCCAGGCTTTGGAATTCATAATGATCCTGAGCTTCGCTCACCAACTGCAAAATTAGCTGCAGGCCATTGACCAGATATATACAGAGCATGCATGAAATTGGCAACCCGGCCTGTTTGTCACAAATCAGCCACCAACCTGATTTTAAGCTGGGAAAATAATACGGCCCTGCTACCTGAATCGCATAATGCTGTGCTTGCAGATGAAAAATATCCTGATTGAATGAGAGCGCTGAATCCAGGGAGATAAGTGCAAATGCCTGCTGTTCTATTACCTGCATTTGAAACAGAGTACCTTGCGCTGGAACCGGAGCTAATTCAACTTTTGGTTCAGTCGACTGATCTAGAATGAGCACATCTAGACCCAGTTGTTGTTCCAACTCCCTTGCTGCTTTCTCGCCGATCTGGCGTTTGCTATTCAGCAATTGCGCAATATATGAGGCTGACAAGCCGAAATGTTCACAGATCTCTTTGCCGGTTTTAAATTGCTGCGTCTCGATCAGCAAATCAATCACCTTGGCCAGATTATTTCGTCTACGTTCAAATATTTCGGTCGCGCTCATTTTGGTTTGCTGGTCTATTTTTTATGCATGTGATTCAAATACCTTACAATAAAAAAGCCCGCAATTGAATTGCAGGCTTTTTAAACTTAGGTAACAGGAATTAAGTACCCTGTACCAGACGACGCGCGCTGATAATTCCCGGTTGCTGCTCAAGACGGGCCAGCAGCTTGGAAAGTTGTGCCAGACCTTTGACTTCAATCAGCAGCTTCATATTGGCAATACCATCCGCTTCCGAAATGGTATTCACCTGACGGATATTGATCTGATCCGAGAAAATCACTTGCGTGAGATCTTTGAGCAAACCGCGTCGATCATAAGCTTCCACCACAATCTGTACGCTCTGACCACGAGTCGGCTGCATTTCCCAATCGGCTTCTACCGCACGCTCAGGCTCTTGGGTGATCATGCGCACATAGTCCGGACAGGCCACCTTATGAATGCTCACTCCACGATTCAGAGTGATATAGCCAGCGATCGATTCACCATGCACCGGTTGGCAACATTGCGCGACATGCAGTTCCACGTTATCTAAACCGTCGATCAGAATCCCGTGCGCTGACAGTGTATGACTGGCACGCGGGTTCAAGGCAGGTTTCAGCACCAGCTCAGGCTCGTCCTGATCCAGATGCATGTGACGGTTCACCTGATTAATCAGGGCATGCAGGCTGATATCACCATTGACCAGATTCACCAGAATGTCATCACCGGTTTTGACATTGAAGTGGTTGCAATAATCACTCAGATCAATCGATTTCGGATGAATTGCCAGACGTGACAATTCTTTGTTCAGTACTTCACGGCCGACTTCCAGGTTCTTGCTACGATCCTGCTGACGGAACCAGTGACGCAGCTTGTCCCGCGCACGGGCAGTCTTGATATAACCTAATGAATTGACCAACCAGTCCCGATTCGGTTCCCGGTCTTTTTTGGTCAAAATCTCGACCTGCTCACCTGTTTTCAGGGTATAAGTGAGTGGCACATAGCGCTGATTCACCCGTGCGGCATAGCACTTGTTCCCGACCTCGGTATGCACATGATAAGCAAAGTCGAGTACGGTCGAATCACGCGGCAGCTCTTTGATATCGCCATCACGGCTAAACACATAGATCTTTTCGAAGCCTTCAAAATCTTGAATATGCTCAAAATTCTCTATTTCATCTTCAGATTCTTTATGTGCACTGCTTTCATTACGTTCTTGATAATGCTCAAGTACCGCACGTAAGGAATGCAGACGATGGTTAAAGGAGCGATCTGTGGTTTTCGCGCCTTCTTTATAATTAAAATGTGAACATACCCCAAGTTCAGCTTCATCATGCATTGCATGGGTACGAATCTGCACTTCAAGTGACTTGTTCTCGGCAATCACCGCAGTATGCAAAGAACGATAGCCATTGGCTTTCGGATTGGTAATGTAATCATCAAACTGATGCGGAATATGGCGCCAGATCTGATGCACAATACCTAAAGTGTGATAACACTCCGGCACACTTTTCACCAGTACCCGTAAAGCACGAATATCATAGAGCTGGTCAAAGCTCAGGTTCTTACTTTTCATTTTTCGATAAATCGAATAAATGTGTTTCACCCGGCCATTAATTTCAGCTTCGATACCATGCTCGGCCAATTCATTGCGTAATTTATCAATCACAAACTGAATATACTGTTCACGCTCCAGACGCTTTTCATTCAGTAAGGAAGCAATTTCTTTATAACGTTCCGGCGCAAGATAACGGAAAGCCAGATCTTCCAGCTCCCACTTTAATTGGGCAATACCTAAACGGTGTGCCAGTGGCGAGTAAATGGTCAGAATTTCTCGGGCCACCCTTTCCTGACGCTCACGCGAGGAATTGGCCAGTTCACGCAAGGCATAGGTACGTTCAGCCAGCTTGACCAGAACAACACGTACATCTTCGGTGACCGAGATCAACATTTTGTAAATGCCAGACAGATGTTCACGCTGGTTATTATTAAAATGATCTTCCAAGCGTTTATTTTTTTCGATCAGCTCAGACAGCTTACCCATGGCAAGCGTACCTTTGACCAGGCTATGCACCTGTTCGCCGAACTGTTCCAGTACTTCACTGAGTGGCATGACACCTTCACGAACAGCACGATACAACATCGCTGCGGACAAAGTATCTTCATCGACATGCAGATGCGCTAGAATATCCGCCATCTCAATACCAGTATAAAAGGTATTGGAGCGGTGCTGAACCGTACTTTGCAGCTCTCTTTCTAATGTTAAGTGGGCGACTTCTTCGAGCTGCGTTAAAGGTGCGCCATCTAATATGCCACGAACCCGATCCAACCATTCAGTCAGATCCTGGTGTGCTTGTTCGGCATGTTCTACAGTCGTCTCCTGTGACAACTCATTGAGTCGCCCAGGGAGTTGCTCACGTACTGTGACCATACCCGTCTCCTACTTTTAAAAACATCATTTCTTTAATCGTTTATTTGATTTTCTTTTTCGAACAATGCGATTGATTCAACATGTCCAGTATGTGTAAACATATCCATCACGCCCGCTTGGGTGAGACGATAGCCCTGTTGTACCAAGAGTCCTGCATCTCTGGCGAGTGTCGCAGGATTACATGACACATAAACGATTCTTTTAGCTCCAAACTGAGGGATATAATGCATCACTTCTTCTGCCCCGGCACGTGGCGGGTCGATTAATAATGCATCAAAACCTTGATTTGCCCAAGTGTGGTGCGAGAAATCTTTGGTTAAATCTTGTGAATAGAACGATATTTGTGCAATACCATTGTTTTTGGCATTTTCCGCACCACGTCGAACCATTTCATCACTTCCCTCGACCGCAATCACCTGACCCGACGCACCAACACAGCGCGCCAGCGGCAAAGAAAAGTTTCCTAATCCACAAAACAGATCCAGAACCCGTTCACCCTGTTGTAGCTGAAGCAAATCACATGCCAATCGTACCATTTGCGGATTGATGCTTGAATTTACCTGAGTAAAGTCCAGAGGATTAAAGCCGAATTTCACATCAAAGTCATCAAGACCATAGTGTAAGCGTGCAGATGCTTCTGGATCATCTATCCGCGAGAGCGTTTCTTTGCCGGCAGGCTGCAGATACAGTTGCCAGCCTTTCTGTAACGTAAATTCGCGCAATTGGTTGACATCATCGGCAGATAATTTTGCAGTTTCACGCACTAGCAGCGCAATGTCCTGATCCCCCATGGCCAATTCTATATGACCGATGTCAGCCTTACCATTGAGACCTTGCAGCAATTGTTTAAGACCTGTAACCGAGCCAAACTCGCGATCCAAGATCATACAGCGATCAATCGACGTGAGTTTGTTGGACTGATTTTCACGAAAGCCCACCACCAGCTGATCCTTGGAAGGCAGATAACGCACCCCGATTCGCGCTTTACGGCGATAATCTTCACGTTGTGAACGTAAAGGCGGTAGCCATTGATCGGGCTGGATTCCAGCAAAATGCTGAAGATGCGATTTCAGCACATTCTGTTTCAGTTCAATCTGCGCATCCGCAGCGATATGCTGCATATTACAGCCACCGCAAATCCCAAAATGTGGACACACCGGCTTCACGCGAATCTCAGAAGCATCGCTCAACAATTCAAGACTGTCGGCTTCTTCTAGCTTCTTAACTTCGCGGGTAATGCGGGCACGCACGGTTTCACCCGGCAAGGCATAACGGATAAAGACTTTCTTGCCATGTTTATGCTGCGGATGATCCGGATGTGAACCATAATGAGCGATGCCACGTCCCTCATGCGATAGTGACTCAACCTGAAAAATGTACTCGGGTTGCTGGATAGGACGTGCTTGTGCTCGATGTTTCATGAAAACCTAGGGTGTGGAGATGGGAAAATCAAATTGGGTAAATTCAGTTCGTTGCGAAGTCTCACGCCAAACTGATAAAAAGTCCGCATGCTGCGGTTGAGTATGCAAATATTGAATCGTGCTTTGCAGCAGATGCTGATAATCCGGCAGTAACAGCTGGCCTTTTAACAGCAACCAGCGGATATACACCAGCCAGGTATTCAGGACATCACCTTCACAATAAGACGTCAGTTCGGTCCATTGCTGATTGCGGACATATTCCGGAACCCGATAGGCTCCGTCACCGCGCTTGCCTGGATAGCCCAGCAAATGTGCAACATCATCCAGCTTCTGGAAATGACGGGCATGAAACATGGCCATCACATCCATCAGGTCAACATGACGATGATGGTAACGATTCTGGTAGTTATTATAACGCTTTTGCGTATCAATTTCGCCCTGATCGAACAGACTCGGTGCAGAGAGCCCATGATACATGGCGCGGTATAAAATCACTGGTAAATCAAACTGTGAGCCGTTCCAACTCACTAGAGTCGGATGGCGCTTGTCAAAAATCGACAAGAATTTTTTCAAAATTTCTGCTTCAGAATGCTGTTCTCGGCTAAACGAAAACAGCTTGATGCCCTGCTCATCCATCCACAAACCGGAAATACAGACGATTTCATGCAGCGGCAAACGCTGAAAATCTGAGCCTGAATCCTGACGGCGTAATTTGGTCAAGGCCTGATCCAGATCTGCTTCGGGCAGGTCCAGACCAAACAGATGCGCGCCTGATTTGAGATCGGTTTGGGTTTCAATATCGAAAGTTAAAACAGGCAGGCGCATAAAACAGTGCTCAAATAATTATTCAGGATCTTGTACAGAGAATAACCCTGTAGACAAGTAACGGTCACCACGGTCACAGATAATACACACAATCACTGCATCCGGATGTTCTTCCGCCAGTTTAATCGAGGCCCACACTGCCCCACCAGAAGAGGTTCCGGCACTGATGCCTTCTTTCTGTGCCAGCTTACGCATGGTTTTTTCAGCTTCGATTTGTGGAATATCAATAATGCGATCGACTCGGCTGCGGTCGAAAATGGTTGGCAGATATTCTTCTGGCCAGCGACGGATTCCGGCAATGCTTGAACCATCAGATGGCTGTAAACCGACGATCTGAATATCAGGATTCATTTCTTTCAGGTATTTCGACACACCCATGATGGTGCCGGTGGTACCCATAGAACTGACAAAATGGGTAATTTTGCCACCGGTTTGCTGCCAGATTTCTGGACCCGTGGTCAGGTAATGCGCTTCGACATTGTCCGGATTTCCGAACTGATTCAGCACCAGACCCACACCATCATTCTGCATTTGAGCAGCAAGATCACGTGCACCTTCCATGCCCTGCTCTTTGGTTACTTCAATTAGCTCGGCACCATACGCACGCATCGCGTCCTTACGTTCCTGACTCATATTATTCGGCATGATCAGCTTCATTTTATAGCCACGCATTGCTGCGACCATCGCCAATGCAATCCCCGTATTTCCGCTCGTTGCCTCAATCAGGGTGTCACCCGGTTTGATCTGCCCACGCTTCTCGGCCTGCATGATCATATTATAGGCCGGACGGTCTTTGACCGAACCTGCTGGGTTATTGCCTTCGAGTTTCGCGAGTACTGTAGCTTGAGTGTGACTTGCCAGACGCTGTAAACGCACCAGCGGCGTTTTGCCTACATAATGGTCTAACAAAAATTCATCTGCTTGAAAATCAGGGATGGTATTACTCATTATTTGCACCTATATCGAGGTGCGGCTATTGTATGAAAAAATGCTTTTCCCTGCACCCATTTAGCAAGGCTTTTTCAGAAAACTCACTAAAACTCACACACTATCAAGCCATAAACTACATTTCCCGATAATTTAGCCAGGTGAAGCAGCTCGCTAATGAAGATGAAAATACTATTTCAGTCTGGCACTTTTACAGATTGAAATTTCGTGCGTCTTAGTCTTGCTGTACCTGAGCAAAATTAACTGAAATCTCTTGTATTTTTAACTGCTAATCCGAAGCTTTATAAAAATTATGCTTAAATTTTAACTGTCGATTTAAAGCATGCTAATATGCCAGGCATAAAGAAAATACTGCTTAAATCATGTCAACGATCAACAAAAAGCTGTTTAAACGCCTACACTTAAATCATGCCTATGGACAGCTGATTGCGCTGATTTTTGTGCCGATTACCATTTTGGCCTGTGTCGGTGCCATGCTGGTGTTGACTGAGACCTCGAATGCCGCACGTGCCCAGCAGAAGCAGATGGCCATTGCGATTCTCACCCGTTTTCAAGGCACCTCAGAATATGCACTGGATATCTTGAATCTGTATCCATGGCAATATGACCAGGCTCACAACGCCATGCAGAACATGCTGAATGAAAAGCATCTGGTTCGGGCAGCAGTTCTGGATGAAAATGGCAAGAACCGTTTGGGCATTGGTTTTCAGGAACAGGCGCCTTGGCCAGAATTTGAGAAAAGCGGCAATTTTGTTGGTCCGATTCTGCATCAAGATAATCATATCTATGCCATTAAAGTGAATGAAAACACTTTTTCTACCGGCTGGCTGGCGATCGAACTGGATAACCAGCCGCTAGCAATTGCCCGTTACCGAGTACTGATCGTACTGATTGCGACCGGATTACTGACCTTATTATTGTTATTACTTTGCTTGAATTTCTACTCACGGCGCTGGATCGCCCCAATGTATGAGATTCGCATGCAATTGCAACGCCTGAATGCCGATACCCTCGGCCAGCATATGGTGATTAACAGCACCGGCGAGCTGCGTTTATTGCAACGTGATATCGCCAATGTGGTGAAACGTTTGCATTTCAGCTTTCTGGAACTGCGTGAACATACCGAACAGACCGAAGACGATTTACGCCGCACCCTCGACACTTTAGAAGTCCAGAATATTACCTATCGTCAGGCACGCGACCAGGCGATCTCGGCCAACCAGGCCAAGTCGGTGTTTCTGGCCAATATTTCCCATGAATTGCGCACCCCGCTGAACAGTATTGATGGTTTTATTCATCTGTTGTTACGTCAGGGCAATCTCAGCAACGAGCAGAGCCTGTATTTGCAGACCATTCGTAAGTCTTCGGCGCATTTGCTGGCACTGATCAATGATGTTCTGGATTTTTCCAAAATTGATGCCGGCAAACTGGAACTGGAAACGGCACCTTTTGATCTGGAAGAAGCGATTTTTGATGTGATGGACATGTTGTCACCTCTGGCAGCACAAAAACATATTGATATGGCCTTCTATTATGCAGATGGTGTGCCAAAACACATTATTGGTGATGCGCTACGATTTAAACAGATTCTGACCAACCTGATTTCCAATGCGATCAAATTCACTCCGGATGGAGAAATCATTGTCCGGGCACGCATGGAACATGATGGAATGGATCAGTGTGTGCTGCATTTTAGTGTACAGGATAGCGGCATTGGCCTGAGTGGTACCGACCGTAAAAAGCTGTTTGAGTCCTTCTCGCAGGGTGATACCTCGGTGACCCGTCAGTTTGGCGGTACCGGTCTTGGTCTGGCAATTTCCAAACAGCTGGTCAGCCTGATGCATGGCCAGATTGGTTTTGAAGACAATCAGGAACGTGCTCCAACCGAAAAAGGCTCTACTTTCTGGTTTACTGCCCAGTTCCTGGTCGATGAAGATACCGTGATTGAGCATCCAGATTTTAGCGAATTGACCGTGGTGTCTTATCTTGCACATCCGGCAACTGCGAATGTGCTGCGGCATTATCTGGAAAATTATCAGGTTAAACATATTGAATGTGCATCAATTCTGGATCTGTTTAGCCGTCTGAATCATTTACAGAATAGCGAAAATACCTGGCTGATCGTCGATCATAGTGGTGACAGTGAAGTCTTGTTACGCGAAATCCGTTCACGTTATCAGGGTCATCTGGCTGTCTATGGTTATCAGATGCAACTGGATCCAAGCATGCTCAATGACCATCGTGCCCGTGCCCTGCATCAGCCACTCAGCCGCAGCGCGCTGATTCAGTTACTCGGCAATCAGCCGGTCTTCGACCAGGAACAGCATGAAGAATTTAATGGTCAAGGCCTGCATATTCTGGCCGTGGATGATCACTTACCCAACCTGATTGTTCTGGAAGCATTGCTGGGTGAACTCAATGTCACTACGACCAAAGCCCTCAGCGGGCAGGAAGCGATCGATATTATTCAGCGCCGTTATGAACAGGAACAGCCAGCATTTGATCTGGTCTTTATGGACATTCAGATGCCAGTCATGTCGGGGATCGATACCACCCGTGCTATTCGCTCGCTGGAATCGACCTTTGAAAATCATAGCCGCCTGCCGATTATTGCACTGACGGCGCATGCACTTTCTGATGAAAAACATAAACTGCTGCAAAACGGCATGGATGATTATGTCACCAAGCCGATCCAGATCGAGCAGATTATCCAAATTTTGACGCACTGGACCACCGAGCATTTTAAACGGATTCCGGTACTGGAACGTGCCAATGTGATTGATGCTCTGGATCCAAATATTCTGGACTGGCAGCAAAGCCTGCAACTGGCAGCCAATAAGGAAGATCTGGCGGTAGATCTGTTACGCATGCTGGTGGACAGCTTTGCGGATGAACTCGATGAAATGCAGCAACTGATTGAACTGGAAGATTTCCCACAACTGGAACATGTGCTGCATCGTTTATACGGCGCGACCCGCTATGTCGGTGCACCGACTTTACAGAAAGTCACCGGTGGCTTTGAACAGTTCGTTTCAACCCTGCGCAAAGAACGCCGTAAGGCCGATGAAAACTTTGTTCAGGACGTGCTGAAATATTTTGATGAACTCAAAGCCGTGGTTGAACAGGTTGAACAGGCTGCCCAGCAAATTTTGAAGCAACATTTGAATTAAACCTCTGAAGTGGCTCAGTCCATGACTTAAGAAGTGTGACTGAGCTGTCATGCAAGCCTAAAGGCTGCATGCTATGCTCAAGCCAGGAAAAGTAAGGAAGAATGCCATGTCACTCGTGCGCTTGGAAAAAAATAACGGCATTGCCACTGTTACACTGAATCGTCCGGATAAACGCAATGCCATGAGCTTTGCCCTGCTGCGCGAACTGGTCGCGACTGCACAGAAAATCAAAAAAGATAAAAGCATCCGTTGTGTGATTTTAACTGGCGAGGCCCAGGTCTTTAGTGCCGGTATTGATCTGGCAGATTTAAATAATCCTAAAAATCGTGCTTATGCCGCATGGGAACTGATTCGTCCTGGTCAAAGCTTATTTCAAAAAGCATTTCTGGTCTGGCAAGAATTACCAGTTCCGGTGATTGCCGCAATGGAGGGCTTCTGTTTTGGTGCCGGGATGCAGCTTGCTCTGGCCGCAGATATCCGCATTGCCCATCCTGACACCAAAATGTCGATTATGGAAACTCGTTGGGGACTGGTGCCAGACATGGGACTCAGCCGTTCACTGAAAGGCCTGATTGGGATTGATCTGGCCAAAGAACTGACCTTAACTGCCCGGATTTTTGATGGTGAATATGCCAAAGAAATCGGTCTGATCACCCATGTCGATCAACAACCTTTAGCTAGAGCACAAGCCTTGGCTGAAGAAATGCTGCAACGCTCTCCAGATGCGCTGATGGCCTCTAAATTTGTACTAGATGCCATGCAGCATCATCCAAATAAATCCCTGCGTATGGAAAAAATCTGGCAGCTGAAATTATTACTGGGTAAAAATAGTCAATTGGCTCGTAAAAAAGACAAAAACCCAGATATTCAGTTTGTGCCACGCCAGTACAAATAAACCAAGTCTGAATCCAGGAAAGGAATAAACCAAAGCATGCAGTTGAATCTTGATACTAAAATTGCCTTCTTAGGGATGGGGCTGATGGGCACTCGTATGGCCACACGTCTGCTTCAGGCAGGTTTTCAGGTAGCGGTCTGGAATCGCACACCAGCAGCCTGTGAGCCCTTGCTGGATCAGGGCGCGACTGCGCTGTCTTTAGACCAGATTGCCAATTATCCGGTCATTCTCAGCTGCTTGGCAGATGATCATGCAGTGCAATCTGTTTTTGCTCAGATCGAACCGTATTTGGTTGCAGAGCAAGTGATTGTAGATTTCTCCAGCCTTTCAGTACAGCAAACCCAAATACTTGCTGCACAAGCACAGGCTAAGAAAGTAACCTGGATTGACTCTCCGGTTTCAGGCGGTACAGTTGGAGCCGAACAAGGCAGTCTGGTGATTTTTGCGGGTGGTGATGCCACGACGATTGAAAATCTTAATCCGATCTATGCAGTACTTTCCCAGCGTGTCACCCGTATGGGGGATACGGGTACCGGTCAGGCGACCAAAATCTGTAATCAGCTGATTGTCGCGGCAAATAGTACCCTGATTGCAGAAGCCGTAGCCCTAGCTGGCCTTGCCGGGGTAGATACACGCTTACTGGCGCCAGCGTTGGCAGGTGGTTTTGCCGACTCCAAGCCTTTTCAGATTCTGGCTCCGCGTATGGCCACCCAGACTTTTGTACCGGTGCAATGGAAAGTGCAGACTTTATCCAAGGATCTGAATAATGCCGTGCAACTGGCACAAAACTTTGATCTGGATGTTCCAGTCGCGACTCAGGCATTATCACAGTTACAGGCCCATCAGGCTCAAGGCTTTGCCGAAGCAGATCTGGCTACTGTAATCCAGCAACTAAAACATTCATAACGCTTGATTGATGCAGCCCTGAATATTGAAGAGACATACATGATTAAACTTGCCGTCAACCTGTCGATGATTTTTACCGAAGTGCCGCTGATCGAACGCTTCGCGCTGGCTCATGCACAGGGCTTTAATCATGTGGAAATCCAGTTTCCTTATGAGCTCACAATTGGCCAGATTCAAAACCAGCTCAGCACGCATCAGCTGAACTTGTGCCTGATTAATGTGCCAGCAGGCGATTTGATGCAGGGCGGTCATGGTCTGGCCGGCATTCCAGGACAGGAAATTGAGTTTCGTCATGCTGTTGAGCAGGCCATCCAGTATGCCACGGCGTTGAATGTACCCCGGGTGAACATTCTGGCAGGAAAACAACCCCTTGACTGTGATCTTTTACCCTGCCTGAATACGCTGGCGAGTAACCTGAAAATGGCCTGTTCAATGCTGCTTGAACATCAAATTGAACCGGTCTTTGAAATGATCAATGGCACCGATATGCCACGTTTTTTGATTCAAAATGTTGCTCAAGCACAGGAAATGCTGGAAGCGGTACATCATCCGGCCTTAAAAATGCAGTACGACTGTTACCACATGGCAATGATGGGCGAAGATGTACTGGAAACTTTGCAAGAAAATATTGCCTCGATTGGTCATATCCAGTTTGCGGATTGTCCGGGACGGCATCAACCCAATACGGGCTCAATTCAATATCATGATATATTTCAGTGGTTAAAACATAGTCAATATCAAGGTTATGTCGCTGCCGAGTATAGACCCAGCGGACATTCCAATGATTCCTTTGGCTGGAAAGCCGAGTTCTTTCCGGAGCATGACTGAGTGGACTGCGGCTTCATTTGAAATTCAGGACTAAAACCGCTATATTAGACCATGCATAATTGTTAGGAAATTACACACCCCATGAATTTAGAACCATCGCCCAGCGCTTCTAATTCTCACGATCTTACTATGAATTCAAATTCTCAAGCTGTACAGGACTGCTTAAAAGTCGTACATGCTGCACTTGAAGATGTAAAAGCAAAAGAAATTGTTGAGCTTGATGTCAGCGGTATCAGTAATGTGGCTGATGCTATGGTCATTGCAAGCGGTACATCGACTCGTCATATCAAATCATTGGCCAATAACGTTGCTGAAGAAGCACGTAAAGCTGGCTTCCGCCCTCTTGGTATTGAAGGCGAACGTGATGCTGAATGGATCCTTATCGACCTTGGTTATGTTGTGGTTCATTGTATGCTTCCAACAGCGCGTAAATTCTATGACCTAGAAAGCTTATGGCGCAATCCTGCAGATACTGACTCTGTAGCGTAAAAACTGAATATTCAAAAAAGCGACCTGTGTAGGTCGCTTTTTTATTGCCTGTTCATCCAACTTTATAAGCGTTAATACCACTCAATCTGTTCGCTATTTTTCTTTAATTTTCATCTTGTCTTATGCACCGATTTGATTGGTATTTTAGGATCAATTCATCATCAACATAGACGTTCGATGACCACTCAATCATCCTTTTTCCAAGATATAAAATAAAAAATCCCCCTTTATTAAAGGGGGATTTAGGGGGATTCTAAGGATTTAAATGATTAGTGACCTGTACCATTAATGGCTTTGGTCATATCTTCCACCACTTTCTTGGCATCACCGAAGATCATCATGGTCTTGTCGTTATAGAACAAGTCATTGTCCAGACCTGCATAACCGGTTGCCATAGAACGCTTGATCACCATGATGGTACGCGCCTTATGTGCTTCCAGAATTGGCATGCCATAAATTGGTGATGTTGGATCATCTTTCGCCGCAGGGTTCACTACATCGTTGGCACCAATGACCAGCACCACATCTGTTGCCGGGAAGTCCGAGTTGATCTCGTCCATTTCCAAGATGTCTTCATACGGTACGTCCGCTTCAGCAAGGAGTACGTTCATATGACCCGGCATACGACCTGCTACAGGGTGAATCGCAAAACGAACCGTTACGCCCTGCTCTTTTAACAAGTTGGCCAGTTCTTTTACCGCATTCTGTGCACGGCCTTGCGCCATACCATAACCCGGCACAATCACCACGCTGTCTGCATTTGACATCAGGAAGCCTGCGTCATCTGCCGAACCTGAACGGTGATTACGTTGAACCTGTTCACCTGCTCCTGCTGTCGGCGCAGCTGCACCACCCATCGCACCACCAAACAAAACGTTGATGATGGAACGGTTCATCGCTTTACACATGATGTAAGACAGAATCGCACCTGAAGAACCCACCAGTGAGCCTGCAACAATCAGCATGTTGTTTTCCAGGGTGAAACCAATCCCTGCTGCTGCCCAACCCGAGAATGAGTTCAGTAACGATACCACCACTGGCATATCACCACCACCGACTGGTGCAATCCACACCCAGCCAAATGCCAGCGCAAGACCTGTCATCGCCCAGAAAGAGGTCATATTGCCAGTCAGGAAGAAGTGAATACCAAAACCTAACATTGCAATAAAGATGATCGCCTGAACTGGTTTCACCCATGCACCTGAAATGGTTTTTGCCCATTTCTTCGCAGCCAGTTTGCCGTAAGCAAAGACTGATGCAGTAAAGGTAATCGCACCCACGAAACAGCCCACAAACAGTTCAAATAAATGAACACGGCTCATTTCATGGAAATTGACACCATTGGCAGCCAACAGGTCTGGACCAAGTTCAATCAGTTTGTTGTTGTGAATAATGGCAGCGACAGCAATCAAAACCGCAGCCAGACCTACCAATGAGTGCATCAACGCTACAGTTTCAGGCATCTGGGTCATTGGAACTGTACGTGCACGGGCAATACCCACGATTGCACCCAGCACCATTGCGCCAATGATCATCCAGACCACCGGATTCTCAGCTACAAAGAAGGTAGTCACGACCGCAATGGCCATCGCGATCATCCCGTAACGGTTACCGGCAATCGCAGTTTTAGGACCTGATAAACCACGTAGCGTCAGGATAAAAAGAACGGCACCAATCAGGTAGAACCAATCCGCATATTCTCGAATCATTTCCATGGATTAACCCTCTTTTTTCTTTTGCTTAGGTTTAAACATTTCCAGCATACGTGCAGTCACTGCAAAGCCACCGAAAATATTGATACTGGCCAGGAACACCGCAATTGCACCAAGCACGCTCACCACATTAATGGTCTGGAAATCTACGCTACCTTCAACGCCGATCACCGGCAGGCCAACGGTCTGAATCATCGCACCGACAATAATGATCGATGACAAGGCATTGGTGACCGCCATCAACGGCGTATGCAATGCTGGTGTTACACCCCACACCACGTAGTAACCTACGAAAATGGCAAGGACAAAAATCGTAATTGTTTCAACCATGAGTCTTCTCCTTAACCACGTTTCAGCAGCACTTGGCCGCCATGAGTGACAAGTAGGGCTTTTTGAATTTCTTCTTCTTGATTCAGGACAAAATTCTTATCTGCATCAAATAATGTTTCCACGAAGTTAAATACGTTACGAGCGTATAAAGCAGAGGCTTCAGTCGATACCGTCGATGGAATATTTGGAATGCCGAGAATTTTGACGCCGTTGTCGGTATGGACTGTTTCGCCACATTTTGAACCTTCGACGTTGCCGCCAGATTCTACTGCCATGTCCAGAATCACTGAACCCGGTTTCATTTTCGCAACTGTTCCAGCACGGATTAAACGCGGTGCATCACGGCCCGGTAAAAGCGCTGTGGTAATCACGATGTCAGCATTTGATACCGCTTTATCAACAATTGCAGCCTGATCGCGGATGTATTCTTCACCCGGCATCCAGCCATAACCATTTTTGGCAGCATCTGCAGCTTTTTGCTGCTCTTCAGCAGACATCGGTACGTCTAACCATTTACCGCCCAGAGATTCAACCTGATCTTTGGCAGTTGGACGCAAGTCCGTGGCTTCAACGATGGCACCTAAACGTTTTGCTGTTGCAATCGCTTGCAGACCTGCTACGCCGACACCCATGACCACCACACGAGCCGGTTTAACCGTACCCGCAGCAGTCATCAGCATCGGGAACATGCGCTGGTATTCAGCCGCAGCCAAAAGCACCGACTTGTAACCTGCAAGGTTGGCTTGAGAAGACAAGACATCCATGTTCTGCGCACGAGACAAGGTTCGTGGCAAAAGTTCCAATGCAAATGCAGACACGTTTTGTGCCGCGAATTGGTCAAGCTCAGTATTACGGTAAGGATCAAACATTGCCACGATAGTGGTGTTCGGGTTGAGTTTTTGAATTTCATCACCTTTCGGTGCATGAACTTTTAAAATCAACTGACTGCCGGTATAGGCATCATCCGTAATTTTGGCACCAACTTGTTCATAGGCACTATCGATATAGGCAGCTTTAACCCCTGCACCACGTTCGATAATCACGCTATGTCCTGCGCTGATCAATTTCTTTACTGTCTCTGGCGTCGCAGCGACGCGATTTTCACCGACAACAGTTTCGGCTGGAATTCCGATCTGCATGAGCGTTCCTCAAGCTAATTTTTCTTAAGTAAACATCGTGTAAACGATGCTTCCCCTCAGGATGTGTTCTTGTTGAATTTTTGGATTCTAATCAAACTGTTTGAAATTACCACCTACTATTTATTTAATAAATACCTATATTTTGAACTGATGATTCATAAAAATGATGCTGTGATAGCACATTTATTTAATTCAATGGCTATTCATATTAGATGCTTTCATAAACGATATTCATTCCGCTGAACGAAATATCTAGATTTTGCTGGCGTAAATAAGCGCAGATTTCTGATTTATTTTGTTACATTGATGATTCTGACAATGATTGCTGTATTTCTTGATTCAGAAGTAGATTTTCAATTTCTCTAGTCCCTATAGATAGCGGCACTTTAGCTGTGCTGTTTTTTTAGCTTTGACTTTTTTGACAGATTGGGCACTCAAGCAAGATCACTGGTTTTAGATGTTAAAATCTTATTTTATGAAATGATAGAATTTGTTTTGAGCAGATCTTCATCAGACAAAATTGATAGATCTGACAAAAAATAATCGCCAAAATTTTATAAGACTCAGGTCTCAAACAGTCAGATAAAGGGTAGAAAAAAAGCTGGAGGACTATTTATTATATTAATGTACTGAACTTGATTCAAAATGGAGAATCCTATTTTCGCACCAAATTTGCGCAACAAAATAGAGTAAATATTCCGCTTTTTTAGCCTGAATGCTCCTTTTTTATTGTTTCTACCTCGAGCTGCGCTTTAATGAAGCAACCCCATCATCAAAAGATGAAAAGTTCTGCAAACATTCACTCATATTTTCTATTTAAAATTGCACTTCTTTCTTTAAGCTGCCTGAGTTCTGACAATTTTCAATGCTGGCAATATTTCTCTACTTTTAAAGCGGGAACTTCTGGCCTATAGTGCCCTCAATTTAAACATTATTCTCACTTCTCATTTAAATTCTTCCGGTCTGAATACAAGGTTAGCCCTATGCACACGCCTCTCGATATTAGTCAAAATAAGCCGTTATTATGGCTGATGGCGATTGCATGCGGTTTATGTGCTGGTGCGAACTATTATTGCCAACCACTGATTTCATCGATTCAGCAGTATTATCAGGTACCTGAATCACAAGTGGCACTTACTGTCACTTTTGCTCAAATCTCTTATGCCCTGGGCCTGCTGTTTATTGTGCCTTTAGGGGACATGCTGAATAAAACCAAACTGATCCCTTTCCTCATGTTGGGTGCAGCAGCAGGTTTATTTATTTGTGCCAGTGCGGTAAATCTGCCAATGCTCTGGGTCGGCACTATCATTGCCGGACTGTTTTCCGTAGCTGCACAGATTCTGATTCCCTTGGCCACCATGGCGGTCAAACCGGAAAAAACCGGAGAAGTGGTGGGCTTCCTGATGAGCGGATTACTGGTTGGCATTCTGCTCTCGACCAGTATTGCTGGATTACTTTCCGACCTGTTTCACTGGAAAATGATTTATATCGTCAGTGGCATAAGTATGCTGGCCTTAAGTTTTTATTTGAGAGGAAAACTACCGAGCCTGCCACGTCTGAGAATCAGCTATACAGCGATTTTTAAATCTATGGGGATATTACTCAAGCAGGAACCACGACTGGTTTTGCGTTCACTTACAGGTGCGTGTGCTTTTGCTGCCATGAGTATGTTGTTCTCCACCATCGCTCTGCTGTTGACACAGGAACCTTTTCAGCTTTCTGATGTCATGGTCGGACTGGTCACGCTGGTCGGTGTATTTGGCGCACTTTCTACGCAGTTCATTGGTAAATGGGCCGATCGTGGCCATATCAAAATACTGAGCTGGATCGGCTGTTCTATCCTGATGGGGAGCTGGCTGTTTTTATACTTTGGTGCGGTATCCTTGCTCAGTTATATTCTCGGTTATGGACTGATAAATCTCGGGCTCGCAATTACGCACAGCTGTAACCAGAACGTGATTTTCCGCCTGCGCCCGGATGCCAAATCACGGGTCAATTCACTGTATATGACCTTGTATTTTATTGGTGGTGCATGTGGTTCAGCCTTAGGGGTTTATGCCTGGCATCACGGTGGCTGGAGCATGACCTGTCTGGCAGGACTCGGGCTAGCTCTGTGTGCCACCCTATTCGCCCTGCTGGATCAATGGCATCAGGCTAAGACAACCGCATAAGTATTTTACCTCTATTTAGCTGACTTGCGCCGCCGGATAATAAGGCTTATTCAGATCAAGAGTTTGTGAATTTTCCAATAAAATACAGATAAAAACCGGCAATAAGGCTGCCAGAATCCGGCAGCTTTCCTCTAATGATTTATAATTCAGCGAGCTGTGATACGTGGCGCCACCCTGCATTATCTGATGGTGTAAGGTAGATAAACGCTGAAATATTCCAGCTAAAATTTCAACAGAATTTCGTTCTTTTAAAGCATTCTCTATATTCTGTTTCTGTGTTTCCAAGTCAACCTGACAGCTTTCCAGGCTAATTTTCTGATGACGATAATCCCAAAAGCTTTGTTCCACATAGGGATTGGCCAAGAGTGAGCAGATCGGCTGGCTGTATTTTTCCCAAAGAATATGATTAATTTTCTGATCCAGATCCTTTTGGCAGAGTGTTTCCAGAAACTGCTGCAGCTTGCTTTGATCTTGAACTAGATCACTCTCATCTGCATAAATCGCCTGAAAGCTGATCCACAGGCTGATAAACTTAAAATCCAGATCCTGATCCAGATCTAGCGATTTTTTAAACCAGCCTAAGCCCCGATGAATTCTTAAATTAAAATGTGCCGAATTTTGTGCTTTATGGCTTTTATAAATTTCCTCCAATAACAACATGATTATTCTCCTTATTTCTAAAATTTTTATCTTCATCTTTCTCCTATCAAAATATACCATTCCAACCTGACTGGGAATTCCAATTTTATTTCTTGTTTCATTCCCTGGATTTACCGGGCTAGCTCAAGTTCGCCGGGTGGTTTTTCTGATTTTATGCTAGTATTACGCCCTCTTTTTGCGACGTCAGCCGATCCAGTTTAAGCCAAAAACCAATAGCTGAGTGATCGCATGAATTGCTTCTTCTTTCTTCCATTTCGTTAAGGCGTGATTTTGAATGACTGATCTGACCACCATTGAAAATAAACTTCAACCACGAATCAGTGTTGCGCCGATGATGGATTGGACCACCAAAGATTATCGTTTCTTTGCACGTCTGTTTAACCCGAATGTGATTATGTACACTGAAATGGTCACCACAGGTGCGATCATTTATGGTGATGCCAAACGTCATTTGGACTTTAATGCGGAAGAGCAGCCAATCGTTTTGCAACTCGGCGGCTCGAATCCAAAAGATCTGGCAATCTGTACCAAGATGGCGCAGGACTGGGGCTATAACGAAGTCAATTTAAATGTAGGTTGCCCAAGTGACCGGGTACAAAATAATAAAATTGGTGCCTGTCTGATGGCGGAGCCTGATCTAGTCGCAGAATGTATTGCTGAAATGCGTCATGCGGTGGATATTCCAGTGACCGTAAAACACCGGATCGGAATTGATGATATGCAATCTTATGAAGAGATGCTGCATTTTGTCGATACCGTGGCCAAAACCGGCTGCAATAATTTTATCGTGCATGCGCGGATTGCCTTATTAAAAGGTCTATCACCTAAAGAAAACCGCGACGTGCCACCCCTACGTTATGAAGATGTCTACCGTTTAAAACAGGATCGTCCTGATCTGCTCATCGAGATCAACGGCGGAATTAAAACCTATGCCGAAACGCTGGAACATCTCAAACATGTGGATGGGGTGATGATTGGCCGCGAAGCCTATCATAATCCTTACTTACTGGCTGAACTGGGCCAGTTATGGAATCTGGATGCACCAGACCGTTTTGACATTATGCAACAGATGCTGCCTTATATTGCGCAGCGCATGGCCGAAGGTGCACCTTTATCCATTATTACCCGTCATATTTTAGGACTGTTCCAGAATTTGCCGGGTGCACGTAAATGGCGTCAGGCTTTAAGCGGTGGTAATGCCAAAACCTTGAAAGATGTAGAGACTGCACTTTTTAATATTCAGGAAGCGATGCAGCGTACCGAAGATTATGTACGTGAACATCAACAAGTTGAGTCCTAAACACAAAAAGCACCGATCATCGGTGCTTTTTTATGGCGATTGCGCATGAGTTATTGTGTATACGCCGTGATATTACCCACCGGAATCGGCTCTTCCTGATAAGAAACATCTTGTAATGCGGGTTCAGCCACTGGTGTGATCAGAGAGCCGGAGATATTCTGGTTCGGTTCATCTACAGGTTCCAGATCATCCAAGGCTGAGGCCAGTTGCTGTAATTCTCGATCCAGTTGCTGACGATATTTTTCAATTTCAATTTCATCAATAAAAGCAAAGGCATCATCTTCAATCGACCAGCTATACCCCCCATCCACCTTAAAGACTTTTACATGAATGGGATATTCCTCCCCCTGATAATTCAAATGAGAAATGGCCTGAAACTCATTCCCCTGACGCTGGACAATTTTGACTTTTTTCACGGTAAAACGATAGTGTTGATAATCTCGATTGGAATTAAATTCACGTTGCATCTGCGTTTGAATATTTCTGGCCAGTTCATCCATCGAGACAAAATAACTGCATCCAGCCAGACAGGCGACCATCCATAACATCATGATTTTTTTCATAGCGCCCCCTCTTTTTTTCTTTCCACTTCCTGCTTATAGCTGATATATGCAGTATTTTTATCTTTGCTTATTCTGTGATCCATTTTATGCTTTTTTGCAAAAACAATAAACAAACAGCGCTTCGATTAAGACTAAATATTTATGGTTTCTATAGTTTTTTTGAATTAATGATAAAAAATCAGCCATAAAAAACCCTGATGAATTCAGGGTTTTTTCGATACAGATCGTTTTAAAAATCATCATCACTGGATGGATCACGATGCAAGGCATCATGAATGGCTTCGATCAACTGCTGGGCAATCTCCTGCTTGGAGGCTTTTTCCAGATCACGTTTTTCCAGCTGATAATGCTCGGCAAAGAATACTGTCATGGCATTTTCATCCGAAGCAAAACCAATATCCGCACGTGAAACATCATTGCAGGCAATCATATCCAGCTTTTTCGCAACCAGCTTTCCGGCAGCATATTCTTCAATGTTGCGGGTTTCTGCAGCAAAGCCGACCATAAATGGACGTTTTTCCTGCTGGGCAATGGTGGCAACAATATCCGGATTTTTCACCAAGGCGACATTCAGCTCATCTCCGGCTTTCTTGATTTTATGCTCGGCTACTTCCGCCACACGGTAATCGGCTACTGCAGCTGTCGCAATAAAGATATCGCAACCATTTTCCAGCATCTGCATGCTTTCATTCAGCATTTGTACGGCAGAAGAAACATTCTTACGTTTTACGCCATTCGGAGTATCCAGACTGACCGGTCCTGCAATCAGGGTCACATTGGCTCCTGCCGCATAACAGGCTGCAGCCAGTGCAAAGCCCATTTTCCCGGTACTGTGATTGGAAATATAACGCACCGGATCAATCGCTTCGCGGGTCGGACCTGCGGTAATCGTGACCTGTTTACCCGCAAGCAGGCCAAATTTTTCCGCAATCGCACGTTGAGCTTTATGAAAATATTCAGTCACCTGATGCGCTAAATCTTCCGGCTCAGGCATCCGGCCCAAACCTACATCACCACAAGCCTGTGATCCCGCATCCGGCATGATCACATGCACACCATCTTCGATCAGTGTCGCAAGATTGCGCTGCGTTGCTTTCGCCGCCCACATTTGCTGGTTCATGGCAGGCGCCACCCAGACGGGTGCTTTCGTCGCCAGATAGAGAGTACTTAAGAGATCATCCGCCAGACCTGCGGCAAATTTTGCCAAGGTATCACAACTGGCCGGTGCTACCAGCAACAGATCTGCCCAACGTGCCAGCTCGATATGGCCCATACCGGCTTCTGCTTCAGTATCTAGCAATTCGGTATGTACGGGATTGCCCGATAAGGCTTGAAAGGTTAAAGGTGTAATAAAAGCCTGTGCACCGTGAGTCATGACAACCCGCACATCAAATCCGGCATCTTTCAGACGGCGGACCAGAATTGCACTTTTATAGGCAGCAATACCGCCAGTGACGGCCAAAATGATATTTTTATGAGGAATTACACTTAGATCAAAGCTCACAAACAGATTACCTTGCTGTTGCAGTGGGGCTCACAATAGCATTAAATAATCGCATTCCCAAGAGATCGGCTTACGGGAAAACTGATAATTCATAATAAATAAGTCTAATAACTATGCAACTTTCTATTAAAAACTGGCCGGAACAAGAACGGCCGCGAGAACGCTTAATTCAATATGGCGCAGAAAGTCTGTCCGATGCCGAGCTACTGGCTATTTTTCTACGCTCCGGTTCCCAGCAACATTCGGCTGTTGATCTGGCACGCTTGCTGATTCAGCATTTTGGTCATTTGACTGCGCTACTGGATGCACCTTTACAGGAAGTCAGCCAGTTTCATGGCATGGGCATCAGTAAATATACCCAACTGATGGCCATCAAAGAACTCGGACGGCGTTACATAGCCGAGCACCTGAAACAGGATGCCTTGGAACTTACTAACTCTAAACGGCTGAGAGATTACTTACGTTTTGAACTGCTCGGTGAAACTCAGGAAGTGTTTGCCGTGCTGTGTCTGGATGCCAGTTTAAGAAAAATTGCCTTTAAAAAACTGTTTTATGGCTCAGTGAATGCATGTGATATTTCTATTAATCAATTACTACGTTATGCTATTAGCCAACAGGCGACCTCAATTGTCATTGCGCATAATCATCCGCTGGGTCGGCCCTCTCCCTCCAAGGCCGACCTGGTGTTGACCCGTCAGATTCAACAGGCCTGCCAGCTGGTAGATATCCATTTAATTGACCATTGCATCATTGCTTTGGAGGGCAGTTTTTCCTTTGCTGAGCAGCAACTCATCAAACCAGAAATGCAGTATTGAATAGCACTTGACAAAGCAGGCACAACTCCACAAGATCATGAAAAAAATTGTGATGATTCCAATAAATGATCGTACGTGACCAGCCGACTGTTTTTAAACTGCTGTTTTCCTGGCGGGGGACGATTTTACCTAAAGTTTTGCCACCTTTAGGCGTAGTGATGCTGATGTCAGCCATCATCGGTGGCTTGTCACATATTGGTTATTTTCATTTTCCAGAATTACCCCTGGTCGGCTTTACCCTGATTGGAGTGGTACTGTCGATCTTTCTCGGATTTAAGAACTCGGCCTGTTATGACCGCTGGTGGGAAGCGCGCAAACTTTGGGGCATTTTGATTGCCAATTCTCGTCATTTTGACCGTGATTGCCGGATGCTGTCCCAAGGTCGCCGTGAACGTGTAATTCAGCATGTGATTGTCTTTGCCAATGTCCTCCGTGACCGGCTACGCCATCAGACAGCCAATCCGACGGAACTGGTGGAAACCAGCGGCATGAGCCAGCAGGCTGTGACCCAACTCTATCAGCAGGCCAATGCGCCGCAATATACCTTAAGCCTGATTCAATGGGAGTTAATGCAGGCGCTCAAAGAAGGTGAAATCTCCGACATCATCTATATGCAGATGAATAATCATGTAGCAGAACTAAGTATTGTCCAGACCGGTTGTGACCGGATTGCAACAACGCCTTTGCCTTTTGCCTATTCGGTCTTGCTCAACCGCACCGTCTATTTTTTCTGTTTTATTTTGCCTTTTAGTCTGGGTTCAACGCTTGGTCTGTTTACGCCTTTGCTGGTCGGAATTTTGGCCTATACCTTTTTGGGACTGGATGCTTTAAGTTCGGAAATTGAAGAGCCTTTTGGTACTCAAAGCAACGACTTGCCTCTGGACTCGATGGTGCGTACCATTGAAATTGAACTATTAGGAACGTTGGGTAAACCAACGCCACCACCGATTCAGGCCAAAGATCATAATTTGCTATAATTTATAATTCTTTCCTCGCCCTTTGCTATTAGTAGCGAAGGGAAAATCTTCTCTCAAATGAAAAAGATCGAGGTAAAGGAATGACTAAACAAAACTCTCCCAAATTCCGACCTGCCCCGGTTTAAGACTCGGGACATTACCGAGTTTAATCCAGGGCATATGATCGCCATGAAAATCACTACCAATCGAAACTTTTAGTGCGTGTTCAGCAATCATTCGATCCACCATCTGCCGGGTGGAACTTGGCTCAATTGCCGGGGGTAGTTCCACCGCATCTCCACCGAACTTGGCAAAGATTTCGATCAGGTAGCGAATATTGGTCGCAGATAAATCATATTTGGTTGGATGTGCCAGCACGGCGAAGCCGCCACTTTCATGAATCACCTGAATCGTGTCTTCAAGACTTAAACCATCAAATTTGAAATAGGCTTTCTTGCCTTCCTTGATGTATTTATCAAAAGCCTGTTGCGGCCGGGTCACAATCTCCTTTTCTACCAGCGTTTTGGCAATATGCGTCCGTGTCACCCGATCAGGGATATTGTCGACTTTGGCCAGTACATCAGCATAAATATCCTCACCAATTAAAGGAACCAGCAGATCACAAATCTGTTTAGAGCGTTCAGCCCGGATTTTCTTTTGCTGATTGAGGGCTTTTTGTAAAGGCTCAGGATTTTGCATATTTAGCGCGACAATATGCACGCCATAGTTTTTTTTGGTGGCAGGACGTGACCACTGGCTGGATATTTCCACCCCGGAAATAATCTTAATCTCATGATTTTTAGCGGCTTCCTCAGCCAATGCCAAACCGTCCATGGTGTCATGATCCGTCAGGGCCAAAGTATGGACAAGTTTTTCCACAGCCGCTTCGACCAATTGCTGAGGACTGAAAGTTCCATCAGAAATATTACTATGTGTATGTAAATCTACGCCGTGCATCTCTATACTATGACATTTATTTGATCAGATTTAGATACTCTAACATGAAAGCACTTTTAGACTTTGTGCCACTCATTATTTTCTTTTATTTATATAAAACTGTAGATCCAAAAGACACTGACCATCAATTGCTGCAATTGATCGGTTCTGCGGGGGGTGTCGACAATAATAATATTCTTGTTGCAACCACAGGTCTGATTATTTCTATGCTGGTCGTCTATGGTGCGTTATTTGTCATGCAAAAATTTCGTCTGGACAAGCAGCAATGGATTGTCTTGTTTATGACGGTGATTTTTGGTGGCATCACCCTGATCCTCAGCGATGATTTTTATATCCGTCTAAAAGCAGTCTTACTGAATCTGGTCTTTGCCGGGGTCTTTTTATTATCCCCTTGGTTTAGCAAGGATAAAAAGCCTCTGATCCAGCGGTTATTTGGTCCGGTATTCAATCTAAGCGAAAAAGGCTGGTTCAAGCTGAACTATGCTTGGGTTGCCATGTTCGTAATGATGTCATTTCTGCATACCTTTTTCGCCTATTTGTGGATGGATGGAAAATATTGGGGCGAATTTACCGCATTCGGTGACATGATCGTGATGTTTTCCTTTATCATCATTCAGTTTATTGTATTGCGCAAATACTTTAAAACCGCTGAATAAGTCCAACCACAAACGATTGAGAGTCATCATGCCATTATTCGTCGTTAGCTGTACCGATCGGGAAGGTACAGTTGAAAAACGCCTCGCGATTCGTCCACAACACCTTGCACGTCTGGAACAGTTAAATGCTGAAGGCCGCCTGATTGTTGCAGGTGCCATGCCTAAAGATCCAGCCAATCCACAGGCCGGTTTTTATGGCAGTACTATTATTGTCGACTTTGACAGTCGTGAAGCGCTGGATACATGGCTACAGGATGAACCTTTCTTAAAAGAAGGTGTGTACGAACACATCGATATCAAACCATTCAATAAAGCATTCCCTCAAGGATAAGGTTCATGCGTGTTGTTACTGCCAGTATCATTGGCCTATGTTTTATGATTTCTCCAGTATGGGCAGTCGAAGTTGCGCCTGCTCCTGTCATTCAGGGAAATCAGACAACACAACCTCAAGGGATAGCGGCGACTGCCCAAACACAGTCTACGCCGAAACCTGCCATTATTCCCGCTGTAGCGTCTTCTGCCCAGCCGGTGCCACCTGCCGAGAATAAGCCATTAACTGCAGAAGAAATCGCCAAGCTCAAAGCCCAGCAAGATGCCAAGGTGAAAGCTTTGGTCAAAGATCAGGCCACCCGTTTGCAGCAACTGGAAAAAGCCAATCTGGAAGCACTATCGCAAAATCAAGAATTACAGCTCAAGAATGATAATCTTGGGGTGCAGGTACAGGTGCTGCAAAGTGAACGCAGTGCGCAGATGTTCCTCTACGGCGCTGCAACATTGGCAGTAGGTGTGCTGCTGGGCTTTCTGATCGCGAGCTATGTTTATACCAAACGTCGTCGTCAATGGTAAGCTATAGCCCTTCCCGATATCTTTAAGGTTGTACCCGTTTTGTCGCATGCAATTCAAACTGCCGATCTGGATTGGCAATTGGTGGATGGCATTGATGTGCCTGTGTCCAAGCAATTTGGTGATGTGTATTTTTCCAAAGACAATGGCTTGCTGGAAACCCGGCATGTCTTTTTAAATGGCAATGATCTCAGTACGCGTTTGGCAGATTTAAAACCTTTTGAATATTTCTGTGTCGGTGAAACGGGTTTTGGTACTGGTTTAAATATTCTGGCCCTGTGGCAGCTCTGGCAACAGGTGCGTCCGGACAATCACAGTCATCTGCATGCGATTTCAGTTGAAAAATTTCCTCTTTCCAAAGCTGATCTGATTCGAGCCTTAAATGCCTGGCCAGAACTCAAGCCTTTAGCTGATCAACTCATCTCTCAATATCCGATGCCAATTGCCGGCTGTCATCGTCTCAGTTTTCCTAAAGAACGATTCAGTCTGGATCTATGGCTGGGTGATGCACATGATGTTTTCCCGGTGATTGAAAAAACTGCGCCGGTGAACGCTTGGTTTCTGGATGGTTTTGCGCCTTCCTGCAATCCGGACATGTGGGAAGAAAATGTTTTAAATAATATTGTACGTTTATCCGAGATTGGGACAACTTTCGCCTCTTTCAGTGTTGCTGGCGTTTTAAAACGTGGCTTAAAAAATCATGGGATTTCAATTTCCCGTCCACGTGGTTTTAAGCATAAGCGTGAAATGCTGAAAGCGATCTGGAATCCGGCTGAAGAGACTGAAAGTTCATTAATACAAGAAATCACTCAAAAAAAAACTGAGCGAGATACAGAGACCAATATCAGACCTAGCCAAATCGCTGTGATTGGCGCTGGAATCGCCGGTTTAAGTACAGCCTGGGCATTCGCTCAACGTGGTCATCAAGTCACGATTTACGACCAGTCAGCGCCACTCTCAGGAGGTTCTGGCAATCCACTGGCTTTGCTCAATCCCAAACTCTGTCCGGTTGAGCAAAGTGCTGAACATCTGATGACATTGGCCTGGCAACATGCCTTAAATCATTACCAAAAATTTAAAGCTTTCCGCCCGATTCAGGTCAATCAGCTTGCCTTAAAAAATCCTGAACAGCTTTTAGGATTGGCAGATGAATATCCTGAAGAAATTCTTGCTGTACAAGATACAGAGTCGCAAGAGCTTCAAACTGCATTTCCAAGTTTAAAATTACTAGAAGCTGGCGCGGTTTCTCCTCATCAATTGCGTGATGAAATTCTACAGAATGTAAATATCCGATATAAACAGGCCAAAATTAGCCATATTGAAGCGGCTACAAAACCTCAGCTATTTTCAGATGAACAGGATCTAGGTGAATTTGATCATGTCATTGTCTGTACTGCGCGAGAAACAGCACAATTCTTTGCAGATTATCCAGCTCTGAAACCGATTCGCGGACAGGTCAGCTGGATGAATAATCAAGCCCAGCCTTTAAGTCAAAATATTGCCTATAGTTACGGCGGTTATTGTATGCAACTGGATGCTGAACATCTGATCTTGGGCGCTTCTTTCTATCCAGGTCGAGATGATATCGAAGTGTTAGCAGAAGACCATGTACACAACTACGAATTGATCCACAGTGTATTCCCAGAATATGCACAGTCATTAGCTTCTACCGATACCTGGCAAGGCCGTGCATCGGTACGCGCGCAAAGTCAGGATTATTTCCCTTTGCTCGGTAAAATGAAAGCGGATGAGGAAATTTACAGCTTTGCCGGTCTCGGTTCTAAAGGCTTTCTGTTTGCGCCGCTCTGCAGTGAAATTCTGGCAGCCCAGATTCTCGGTGAAGCCTGTCCGGTGCCATCCAGTTTAGTAAAAAAACTCAGTGTGACTCGTTTTCAAAAGAAAGTGAAAATGAAGAAACCGTATTTTAAACTACAAATTTAATTACTATTTTGAATGAATCCCCCTAAATCCCCCTTTAAAAAAGGGGGGACTTTTCTCTACTTTTATGAATAAATAGAATAGATGTAGCTCCTCCCTTTAGAAAAGGGAGGTTGGGAGGCATTAAATCTCACCCATTAAAAAAGCGCCTTGCGGCGCTTTTTTTGACAGAATGCTTATACACCCTGTTCAAGCGGTAAGCCTGCATCACGGGCAGCACGAGTACCACCCATCAGAATGACATATTCACGTGAGCTGTCAAAACCCTCTAGTTTTTCCGCAGCACGTGGAGCTTTACTGCCCCCACCACACAAGATGTAAATGGGTTGATCCGCTGACACCTGAGTTAGGCTTTCTGCTGAAAGATCGTTAATGGGCTGATTCACCGCCCCTTTCACGTGTGCTTCAGCAAAAGCACTTGAATCGCGTACATCCCAGATAATTGCATTTTCTGGGAACTCAAATGTTGTAATTTCTTGTTTACGGATCATTGCGCACTCCTTTGATGTAAACAACACTTGGCAAATGAAGAAAACATCCCTAGCATCTCAGATATTCTTTCCCTTTGTAAAGGTCTAAACTATGCCTTCTTTCGATATTGTTTCTGAATTAGAAATTTTTGAAGTAAATCATGCAGTTCAAAACACCCAAAAAGAAATCGCGACCCGCTTTGATTTCCGTGGTCAGGACGTTTCTATTGAACTGAATGAAAAAAACAAGGAAATCAAAATCTCGACTGAAAGTGATTTCCAGTGTGAACAAGTCTATAGCATGCTGGAAAGTCATTTCTTTAAACGCAAAGTCGATATTCAGGCGCTTGACCCACAAAAAATGACAGCTTCTGGCAAAAATGTGATTCAGGTGATCAAGCTTAAAGATGGTCTTGACTCAGATACCGCAAAAAAAATTAATAAAGCCATTAAAGAAAGTGGGATTAAGGCGCAATCTTCTATTCAGGGCGACAAGATTCGTGTGACTGATAAAAAACGCGATACATTGCAGCAAGTAATGGCATTCTTGAAAGAACAGCAATTTGGTTTGCCTTTACAGTTCAATAACTTTAAAGATTAAGACAGCAACGTCTGTAGAAGGAATTATGGCAAAGAACAACCGATTAGCCAGATTAGTCAAAGCCACTGCACGATTACCGCAAGGCATTCGTACTGCTTTGTTAAGTAAAACTTTTGGCCGGGTGGTCCCGATGGTCGGCTCTGCCAAGATTCGTTATGAGGAAATGAGTGCGTCCAAAGTGGTAGTAAGTATGGCCAATCATAAAGCCATGCAGAACCATATCGGACAAATCCATGCATGTGCAATGGCCCTGCTGGCAGAAACAGCGACCGGCTTTGTGACGGCAATGAATGTTCCGGATACAGCAATTGTACTGATCAAAAGCTTAAAGGTTGATTTTAAGCGCCCGACACGCGGTGCCATGACTGCTGTTGCTACGCTCACGTCGGAGCAGCAAGCCCTGATGCAAAACTCGGATAAAGGTGAAACCCTGGTTCAGGTCACCGTTACGGATGAATCAGGTGAAGCCCCCATTCAATGTGAAATGCTCTGGGCTTGGATTGCCAAGAGCCAGCTCAAGAAATCATAATTTCTTCTTTTAGACAAAAAAATCCCAGACATTAAATCTGGGATTTTTTATTTCAAGTCATCATTGTGCTGTTTGCGATTCTAAAAGCTTCTGTTTCGCTTCTTCTGGAATCAGACGTTTGTTGCCTTTGACATCTACAGCAACAAAGGTAAACACACCTTCAGTTACCCGAATTGGGGGGCGTGAATCATCATGGCTATCCCAAACCTCGATTTCCATCTGGATAGATGTCTTGCCAACTTTGAGAATTTTGGTATAACAACTAATCACGTCTCCGACTTTTACCGGTACCAGAAAAGTCATCTGGTTAATCGAAATCGTGGCACAACGTCCCTTTGAAAATCGTTCTGCGTGAATCGCGCCTGCCAAGTCCATTTGTGAAACGATCCAGCCACCAAAGACATCACCACTCCAGTTGGTATCTGCAGGCATTGCGATCGTCTGTAGGGAAAGAATCCCCTCTGGTCTTACTTGAGAATCTGACACTTTCACTCCAGGCATTTGAATTAGGGTTGGGTATTTAACTGCTGATCAAGCCATTTTTGCAGCTCGCTTGACCGTAATGCACCGCTTATTCTAGCAATTTCGTTGCTTTTATTCATCAACACCAGCGTCGGAATACTGCGAACATTAAATGCCGAACTTAAGCGAGGATTCGCTTCTGTATCAATTTTTGCAAAAACCACATTTGGATATTGCTGGGCGACAGTCGCAAAATGCGGTGCCATCATTTTACAGGGACCACACCATTCTGCCCAGAGATCAATCAGGATTGGCAAGTCACTATGCGTGACAAACTGGCTGAAATTCTGCTCATTCAGCTCAATTGGTACCAGTGGAATCAGGGCTTGATGACATTGACCACAAGCAGGGTTGGCAGTGAGTTTATCTTCAGGGACACGGTTTTTGGCCAGACATTCCGGACATACAATAATCATCTAGCGCACTCCAATATGTTGATGTAAGAATTCTAATTGGGTCGAAACTGCTTTTTCAAACCATTCCCCATGATAAATATCAAAATGCCGGATATTCCACTCATGATATTGCACAAATGGTGCAATATTGGTCGCAGCTTCACGACTGGATTCAATGGGAATCAGACTATCCAGTTTTGCCGCAATAAACAGGACTGGAATGTTAATCTTTCTGACTTCCTGAATCGGTCGATAGCGCATCAGTTTAAAGAATGCCCGTGCAGGAATATGACCACTCCAGTAATAATCCGGATTGACAATCGACAGATAACCTTCATAACTGTCCTGTGTCGGCATAAAACATAGCTCATGCGGATCAACTACAGGTAAGGTTTTTGGTGCCATACCAACCTTGGCCCCCATATAATCCTGACTGGAAACTTTAAGCGCCTTGGGGAGTTGCTGTAAAGGATATAGTTGGGCACTTTCAGCCCCATCGACAAAAGGCACCTGTACCATCGCCGCCTGAATATTTTTCAGCTCTGCTGCAAGTGTCAATACATGCCCACCACTTAAGGCCGTACCCCAGAGCACGATCCGTTTACTGTCAATCGATTTGCGTTCCTGAATATGTCTGATCATGGTTCGCCAGTCATCGAGCTGGGCATTGATCGACACCAGTTCACGTGGACGCCCAGTGCTGCCGCCCCAATAGCGATAGTCAAATAAAACCACCGCATAGCCGGCACTGGCAAAACGCTGGGCATATTGCACCAGTTTAAATTGACGTAAGGCAGCCAGACCATGAGCCATCAGGATTACGGCCGGTTTTTCTATATTTTTAGGCCGATAAAAATCTGCAGCAATCACTTCCTGACCGCTTTTGACATACAGTGGTTCAACTGTATAAGCCTGCATACGCGCTCCATTGCGTTATCTTATGGTTATCATCATTTATAAAAATTTCAGAACAGGTTCAGCATGTTTTCAGCTTAATGCTATCATAAAGCATATCGATATAAATGAAATGATGGAGTGGCGTCATGAGCGAAAATGTAGGTTTTGCTGGTCAAATTGGTCCAGAACACGTAACTCAAGTGGTTGAGAAAGGTTTTAAATCGATTATCAACAACCGTCCGGACATGGAAGGTGGTTCCGAGCAGCCAACCAGTGCACAAATCGAGGAAGCTGCACGCAATGCCGGTCTGGATTATGTATTCCAACCAGTAGTAGCCGGTCAGATTACGGAGCTTGATGTACGCACTTTTGCCAATCATTATAATGAGTTGCCAAAACCGATCTTGATGTTCTGTCGTACTGGAAACCGCTCGAATAATTTATATCAGCTGGCAAAACAGATGGACCTGCTGGATGACTAAGTCGTTTTGGAAAGGTGTGGTACTGGTAACCTGTTTTAGCTGTATTACACCTGTTTTTGCTGCAAATGATCTTAGCCGTGCGCTGACCTCTATGGTGAGTGTCACGGGTCAAATGACACCAAGCAAGTTTCAGCAATTGATTCAGCAAGGTTTCAAATCTGTGATTGTCAATCGGCCGGATCAGGAAACTGGCAATAATGTCACGGTGAGTCAATTACGCTCTATTGCGGAAAAATCTCAAGTGAGTGTGATTTATCAACCTGTAGTGAGTGGCCAAATTTCTCAAGCCAATATTGAAGAGTTTGCTCGATATTATAATGAGTTGCCAAAGCCGATTTTGATGGTCTGCCGTAGTGGCACTCGTTCAGCCGCTTTGTTCAATCAGGCGAAATCTCAAGGATTGATTCATGAATAAAATTTTGGTCGTGTTATGTCTGAGCTTGAACTTTTTCGGTTGTAGTTCAATGAATTTGAAGCCGACTGTGGGTGTGAGTGTAGGGACGTCGATTTAAGTTTTTAAATTTCAACCCCCATAAAAAACAGCGCCGAAGCGCTGTTTTTTCGTCAGATAAGATTATTAGTTGACACATGTTGTATATGGACTTACGCGGTTAGGTGCATAACTTCCATCAGCAGCATAATCACTACTTAAACTTGGCAATGTTAATGTTGTATAGCCTCTAGTTGGTGTTTGTGCAAGTGTAGTTTTCGCTCCTACTTCTACTGCGATCCAATGAGCATTTGCTTTTGGATATTCAATGATGAAGTCAAACCGACCAGTACTATCTGTACGATAGGTCGTGGTATATGGGTGAGTCGTACTATTATTTGCTGTACCACCTAAGAAACGAACCACACGTAATGCCTGACCATTAGCCATCCAAGTTGTTGTTGTTGGATCCACCGTACATGTCGTTGCTGAGTTTGTATCTTGAACTTGTGCAGGTATTGTACCTACTAATGGATAATAATAATCACCTGGTTTAATCCAACCTTTTAGATTCGTAAATGGATAAACCGCATCTAGTTCTTTAACTTTTAAGGTAATAGGATTGCCATCCACATCGACACCAGGTTGCTCAACTATTTTCCATGCATCTTTCTGAATTTCATATTTCCATTCACCTAAAACATAAGAAGTTGGACGAATATCTAAAACCACATCCTGATTTGCCACTGGCTTCCCATCAACATCAACCAGCTGAACAGAACCTTCTTTTTGATAATAAATACCGTTACCTGTTGATGTAAGCTCTGTTGGATTAAAATTAACCGCAATAGAACCAATCGTTACTGGCACTTCGGAATTTACCACATCAATCACATGCGGTACACGTCGCTCTGTATTCTGCGTATCTTTAACTACAGCTTCTACACGTAAATCAGCAGCAACGAAGTCATAGGTTGGATTACGTAAACTTTCATCAATTACAATTGAAAATTTTGCCCAACCATTCTCATCACTTTCAATAGTAGATGCGCCATGAATATATGCACCATTTTGATTATATTGAGGAATTGTTAATGTAACTGCTTTACCAGCTTGACTTGAACCATCTAAGTCTACTACCAATACTGATACTTCGAAAGAATCACCACGGACATTTAACTTATCTTTAGATACTTTAATTTTTAAGTCCAATTCTGGCGCTAAAACTGTTGGTGAGTGCACTTGAATACTGCCAGGTAGACTTACTGAAGCACCTGTTGCAGTGGTATGGGTTGCCGTTAATTCGATTGGTAGAACTGGTAATACTAATGTACCTTGTAGTGATTTCATCGATACTTCAAATACAGCTTCACCAAATTGATTAGTAATGAGCTGTGAAGCCCCTTTAATACTAGTCGCATTTCGCGGATCAGCAATAGCTAAGCTAACTTTTTCATTCGCAACACCGCCTTGATTCTTATCAAGAAGTTTAACCGTCACAAATGCACTATCACCTGCTGAACTTAATGACACACGACTACTATCAATAGTTAAGTGATAAGGATTACTAATATCTTGAACAGCAAAATTTAGCTTCGTCTGAATTTCATTACCGCGTGGATCACGGATAGTTCCTGTTACTACAATAGATTCTAAAGCAGCAGATGTAATACCTTGTGGAATAATTAAGTCAATTGGCACTGAACCATTTCCTTGTATTACCACTCCGTCAGCACTCAGCTTAATACCTGCAGCTATCGCTTCTGGATTCAGAGTCAATCGCATTGGTGTACCAGCTGCAGTATTAATCCCCATTTCATCTTTAACAGCTGCATACACTTTAACTGTTTGCCCAGCTGTCACTGTTTTTACATCTGATGTTAAACGCGGATTTAAAGCATTTGCTGGAGCGGTGATACTAATTACACTTGTTTGCTGTAAACGATCGCCATTATTTAAGTTCGTACCAACTACGGCAAAGACAATACCATTTTTGATCAAACTAGCATCATAAACGCCCTCGGCTACGGTCACGGTAAATTCAGCTTCACCATCACTATTCGTTTGAGTTGGTATATTGCTTAATGACACACGACTAGAAGTGAGACTAGATAAAGCAATTGCAATTGGTGTATTTGGAATAGGATTACCCTTTTCATCAACTGCTGTAATTTTGACGCGAGTCTCACCACCGAGAACAGAAATTGTATCTAATGGGTCACCATCAACTGTCGTAAAGACAAGATCTGCTAAGTCTGGTAAAACCACAGTGGCTTTCTCTAATTCAACTTTACGAACTAACGTGTATGCAGAACCATCAGCACGTCGTGCAGTCGCAGTAAATTCCAAATCATTTGCAGCTAGATTCTCAATTTCAGCTTGATTTTGAGGATTAATCGTTACTTCAAATATTGCAAGACCATTACTGTCTGTCATGACTTGAGATGGTGAAGCAAAACTTACACCACTTCTTAAAGCAGCTTCATTTAACCCAAGTGAAACGACTTGGTTTGCAAAAGCCTTACCTTGTGTATCTTTCGCATTAATTGTCACCTGAATCGTCTTAGGTGTATTCACACCCAATGTAACAACATAATCAGATGCATCTAAGGTAAAGTAATCTAGAATCTGCCCGGCATTTGGTGATTTAAAGTTCAAGGTTTGAACAGCAGCTTTACCATTGCTGGTTGTCGCCGTGATACGAACACCTGGACTTACCAACTTAATCTGCTCTTGAGTACCTGCAACTTTATATTCAAACTCAAAATAAGCGTAACCATTGGCATCAGTAAGCTTAGTTGCTTCACCTGTTAAAGTGAATTGTGCTGTTTTTAACTGCTCTAGGGTTAAATCCGGTGTATTAATCGTAACTTTTGCACCCTGTAAAGCACCCTTATCAGCAGATAACGCTTTTACTGGTACAATAATTTTTTGATCTTTTGAATAATCAAATGCTTGCAGAATTGGATCAATTAAAACCTCTGCAGGTGTAGATTCAACATCAGGAGCTCTTAAATCAATACGGCGAGAAGCTTCATAATTCGAACCATCAGCACGTTTAGCTGTTAATGTAACCTGTAAATCACCTGACTCAAGGTCGCTAATCAAGTTTTGAACTTCGCCCTTATTACGTGGCAATGCCTTAAAGGTGAAGGTCACATAACCATCAGCATCAGTTTTTTGTGCAAAGGTTTGCGCACCAATGTTCGCACCTGTTGGATCAAGTAAATAAATACCATTCTTATGCGCTTGTTCATTATAGCTGATCGTTACATCTTGATTAGCAAGTGCTGTACCACCCACATTTATTGCACGTACCTTAACTGTAATATCAGTTTGTACGTTTTCTTCGATCGCAGCATAACCATCTGTATCAATAGAGATATAATCTAAAGCTTCTGAAGTCAAAGACTCTCTAAAGTTCAATTTTGCTGTCTGCGTTTTTCCATTTGCAGTTGCTGTTACAGTCACACCATTTAAGATATCACGCTGTACTGTGGTATTTGCATATTGATATTCAAATACAAACGTTGCATAACCATCATCACCTGTAAACTGTTCAGCGGCACCATTTAAGCTAAAGTTCAACTGTGCTAACTTATTTTGAACATCCGTGGTGATCGCAACTTTTTCATTTTTAAGCGTGCCACCATCGACATCTAGTGCTTTTACGCGTACTTGAATCTTATGATCTTGAGTATAGTCAAATGAGTTTAATACTGGATCAATGACTAAAGTCTCAACTTTAGATTCAAATTGCTCTTCAGCTTGTACCAATTCAACTTTACGTTGAGCTTGACGAACAGACCCATCGGCGACAGCTGATAACACTTTCACTGTTACGCCATTTGCCAATAATGCTTCTAATTCCTGTTGGTTCTTCGGATGCACACTGAATTCAAATTTGGCATAACCTTCTGCATCCGTTGCAACAGATGAAGCGGTAAGAAGATTAATTCCATTTTCATTGGTCAATTCAATCTGAACATTTTGATTTGCCAATACTGCGCCATCAGTACCTTTTGCAAGCACAGACAACGCAACTTTAGTTTCTACATCCGTATCAATGACAGCTTTACCAATCATATCAATGACAAGAAAATCAAGCGTATTAGTTTGAGTTTCCGCAAAGTTAATAACCGTGCGTTGCTCTTTACCATTTGCAGTCGCCAATAACGCTACACCTTTCAATGCAAGGTTTTTTTGCTCTGTAGATTGTGCATCGTAGTTATAGCTAAATTCGAAGACAGCATAGCCTTGATCATCGGTATATTGCTCAGCAGCACCATTTAAACTCAAATTAAGTTTCGCTAATTCTGTACTTGAGATGTTTTCAGGACGCAATGTAATTTTTTCATTACGTAATGCGCTACCATCTTCACCAATCGCCTTCACTCGTACCGCAATGGTGTGATTTTTACTGTAATCATAAACACTAATTGGATCAATGATCAGATAATCGACTTCACTTGGTGCTTCTGCTTCTGACTTATAAAGTTCAACTTTTCTTGATACTTTGTATGCAGAACCATCTACACGCTGTGCAGATAAACGAACATTCAAACCAGATGCAAGCAATGCATCTAATTCAGATGCATTTTCTGGTGCAATGTTGACTTTAAATGTGGCTTGTCCTTGTGCATTGGTCACAACTTCTGTCGCAGAATTAAATGAAATACCACTATTGGTTTCTGTTTCATTCAATTCAATTTTCACAGTCTGGTCTTTTAATGTCTGACCATTTGTTGCCAATGCAGTTGCTGTAATCATCACTTCTGTTGGTTGATCGGTTGAGATAACTGCACGCCCACCTGTAGATACCACTAAATAATCAAGATTGATTTCTTGTTCATTTGCAGGTGCTTTAAAGTTAATAATCGTATTATTCGTCTTTCCATTGGCAGTTGCTGTAATTTCAAAACCATTTAGCAGTTTCTTTTGTGCAGGAGACTGTGCATTGTATTTATAGTCAAATGTGAATGTCACGTAACCATAATCATCAGTCAGTTTCGTCGCATCACCGACTAGACTTATATTTAAGTCCGCTAATTCTTGCGCACTAAAGACCGTTGTTAAGCTGACTTTTTCATTACGCAAAGATTGACCTGCTTGACCAATCGCCTTGACTCGCACTTGAATTGTTTGATCTTGCGTATAGTCATATGCAGCTTGCAACGGATCAATTAATAGTGAAGAGACTTGTGAAGCTTGCTCTTGCTCAATAAGCTTAATTGTTCTTAGCGTTGTATATTCAGAACCATCTTTTGCAGTTGCTTTAACAGCGACTGTTACACCACTCGCAAGCAATGCATTCAGTTCATCTTTATTTTTTGGTTTCGCATTTAAAACGAACTCAGCATTACCTAATGCATCTGTAACTAGGTTGTTAGAGGTTGCATACGTTACGCCATTTGAAACTGCAGTATTATCAATACCAATACTAATACGTTGGTTAGCTAAAACCTTACCATCTGTACCCATTGCCTTGACACGGATCTTGATCGGTGTATCTGTAGTGGTCGAAATTAAGGCTTGTCCATCTGTATCAACAGTAAAGAAACTTAAGTCAATACTATCGCTCGGAGCCTTAAAGTTAAGGCGAATATTGCTGACCTTACCATTCGCCAAAGCATTGAAATTAAGACCTTTTTTCGCCAGCTCTTCTTGTTTAGGCGTTTCGTTATACTGGTAACTAAGTTTAAACGTTGCATAACCTAATGCATCAGTGATTTGTTCTGCTTGGGTCGTAAAACTTAAGCCTAACTGCTGCATCTGCTGATTAGTTAGGGCAGATTTTAATTGAATTTTTTCTTTTGCTAATGGGCTTCCATTGACATCTAATGCTTTTACACGAACGGTAATTTCTTGATTTTGCGTATAGTCAAAACGGGTTAAGATTGGATCTACCATAAGGTAATCCACTTGACTCGTTCCAGTGTCAATAATCGAGTTTGAAACTAAATCAATTTTACGAGTAACTGAATGCTTAGAACCATCATTACGATAAGACACTACTGCAACAGTTAGGCCTTTTTCAATTAAGGTATTTAATTCAGTTAAATTACGTGCTGCAACTTTTAATTTAAATTCAACTTTACCTTGTGCATCTGATACAAGCTTAGTTGCTGTGGCATATGAAACACCATTTGAAATCGCAGTTTCATCAATACCAATAGCTAATTCTTGATTTGCAAGAACTGCACCATCAACACCAAAGGCTTGCGTACGCACTACAATTTCAGTTTGTTGATTAAGTGCAATTTGAGCTAAACCATCAGTATCTAAAGTAAAGTAATCAAGGCTGACTTTGTCACTGACACTCTTTGTATTGAAGTTAACTTTAATTGTTTGAGTCTTTTGATTAGATAATGCCGTGGATGTAAAAGTAATCCCTTGCTTAGCCAACGCTTGCTGTTCTGCAGATTTATTATATTGATACTTATAAACAAACGTTGCATAACCATCTACATCTGTTAAAACTTCAGCAGCTGTACTTAAACTTAGACTCAACTTATTCAGCTGATCATCTGAAAGTAAAGATTTAATTGATACTTTTTCATTTTTAAGAGGGCCACCTTTTTCACCAATTGCTTTTACTTTAATCGTAATGTCTTGATTCTTAGTAGGATCAAAGTTTTCATTGATTGGGTCAATTAAGAGATACTTAACTGCTTCAGTTGCAACAGCCTTATCTTCAACAACAATTTTAATATTATTGCTAATACCGTTATCTGTTGTAAACGTCGCTGTGATCCCTGAAGCCTTTAATGCTTCTACAGCTGCTGCTGTTTGCGATGCTGGTGTTTTAATTCTGAAAGTGACATAACCCTCTGCGCCGACAGACTGACTTTCATTTAAATCAAAGTTAACACCATCACTACTGCCTTCTAACTTAACAGCATTCGCTACAGCTTCGCTATTCAAGGTAAGTTTGATTTTACCTTTTTTCGCAGCATGACCATTGTTCGCAATCGCTTTTACCTTAATTTCAACACTATCAGACATTGCATTGATTTTATAAGATGAAGCGATTTCTAAACGTTGAATAGCTTCTTGATCGGTTGCACTATCATCTGCAGTAATAACATCAACAGTAATGGTCGCGAATTTCTCAGGGTTCTCTAAGAAAGTTGCTTTAAGTTCAATTCCTTCATCTTTCAAAGCAAGTGGTGTATCAGAATTACTTTTTAGGATAAATTCCGCATAACCTTGTGCATTTGTAATGGCTTCAGTTTTATCCAAGGTCACACCACGACCTGATTGATTGGTCTCCAGGCGAACTTTTTTACCTGCTAAATCTTGTTTATTGGAATTTTTGGCATATACACGAATACGTGCTTCGCCATTTTTTGCAGCAATCGGTGCATCAGGCTTAATAATTTCAAGTTTATCGACAATTGTTGCAATATCTTTAAATGTTAGAGACGTAGTTGCTTGCTTTTCTGCACGATGCTCATCAATGAGTTTAAAGTTTAGTGTTTTAGAGGTATCTACAAGCTGTTGAATTTGTGCCGCAGTTAAATTTTTATTTGCTACAAGTTTAAAATTTGCTTTACCTTCACTATCTGTCTGTACAGATGATCCGTTGCTAATTACAAGCAACCCTTGTAACTCAGCAGGTAAAGACAATTCAACGGTTTGTCCTGGCTTAGAACCACCTTTTGGATCAGTCACTTGGACAAAAAATTCAGCTGCCCCATTTGGTAAGTCAATCGTAAGGCCTTGTGGCACATCTAGAGTATAATCACTAACAATTACACTAGATTTTTTAATATTAAGGGTATATACCTGTTTAACTTGTGTGCCATCTACAGTTGCAGTTAATTGCACCTTACCTGATTCAATATTAATCGAAGGAATTTTAAGCTCAAAAATAGCGATGCCATCTTCAGCTGTAGCAACTAAGGAACTTTTGCTTGTTACGCCTAACTTATCTGAATCATTAATCGCTAATCGTACATTTTTGCTAGAAATTCCACCTTTATCCGCATTTAATACTTGAACTGCAATTTGGATTGTAGAATTATCTACAACTTGGACGGTACTTTGGCCATTTTGATCTTGTAAAGCAATATTTAAACTTTCAGGAATTTGCGCTGTATTATTTGTGGATTCATTTCCTGTTTCACTAGATCCGCCTGAACCTGACTGATTATTATTTCCCTGATCATAATATCCATCACTACCGCCCCCCCCACAAGCAACCAAAGAAATTGACGTTGCTAAAACTGTTGTATTTACCCCTAGTTTTTTTAAATTTATAAACAAACTCATGATTATTCCCGCTAGATATAATAGTTAAGCAGCCATAAAAAAATAGCTTTTGGCTTTTAAACAAAATTTACTCAAATTAGCAAAAATAAGCAATCTAGTTACATAATTTACATCAGAAACATTGTAAATCTTACATATAAATATTTAGTTTTTGAGACTTGGGAGGCAGTTTATGCACGACCTCATCATCATTGGCGCAGGCACTGCAGGAATCAGTGCTTATAATAAAGCCATTAAACACACCCAGAATATTTTAATTATTAATGATGGCCCATGGGATACCACCTGTGCACGTGTGGGCTGTATGCCAAGTAAACTGCTGATCTCATCTGCAAATCGTATGCATGACATTCAATCCGCAAACAACCTCGCTTTACAATATGATGCTGTAGTAGATACTTCTGGTGTCATGCAACGTGTGCATATCCTTAGAGAACGTTTCATTCGCGCAACCTTAAAAGGCGTAGATCAATGGGAAACTTCACATAAAGTTTCTGGGCATGCAAAGTTTATTGATGCGCATACAGTTGAAGTCAATGGACAATCTTATCAGGCCAAAAGCTTTATTGTTGCTGTAGGCTCACGCCCCAATATTGATGAAACTCTAAAGCAAAAATTAAAAGACAAATTCATCACTTCCAATGAAATATTTGAATTTTCCCAATTACCTAAGTCTTTAGCAGTGATCGGGAGTGGCATCATTGCAATTGAATTAGCTCAAGCCATGCAACGCCTGGGTGTACAAACCACAATGTTTGCGCGTAGTCAAAAAGTAGGTGCTTTAACTAGCCCAATCTTACAAAAACTGGCGCAAGAGCAATTCAGCAAAGAGCTCAATATCAAATTTAAAACCTTACCAGATGAGATTGAGATCCAAGCTGATAAAATAAAGATTAACTTTACAGAAAATGATCAGACTAAGAGTATTGAAGTTGAATATGTCTTAGGTGCTACAGGTCGGCAAAGCAATATAGATCGTTTAGGTCTAGATCAACTCAATTCAATATTCAAGGACATCAAAAACCTTCCTATCGATAAAGAAACCAAACAACTTGCAAACCTACCTATATTTATAGTCGGTGATGCCGCACCTGATGCGCCGATTCAACATGAAGCCGCGCATGCGGGTAAACAGGCAGTTTATAACTGTTTAAATTATCCGGATGTAAAGCCTATTCCTGCCTTAATCCCATTGGCGATTGTATTTTGTCATCCTGAAATGGCGATTGTCGGAAAAAGTTTTAAACAGCTGGAAGATCAACACATCGAATTTATTCGGGGATTCGTCTCTTATGAAAATCAAGGACGTGCACTGGTTCTGGCAGAAAACTCAGGTGGAATAGAAGTTTATATTGCTAAAAAATCAGGTAAATTACTTGGTGCAGAACTCTTTTGCTCCCAAGCAGAACATCTGGCCCATTTACTGGCCTGGATGATTGATGCTGACCAGGATATTTATCAGATCTTAAAGAAACCTTTTTATCATCCAACTTTGGAAGAAGGACTCAGAACTGCATTTAAACATGCTCGACGTCAATTGGATGCATTGCTATAAAGGAACTATAAACCTATTACGCTTTAAAATTGGTTCTTGCTCTAGTCTAATATTGAGCAATGTTGATGTTAAATTTATATATGACATATATAAGACAATTATTCCGCGCATAAAAAAATCCCCCTCTGCCTTGGCGGAGGGGGATTTCGAATAATGAGCTGGCGATGACTTACTCTCACATGGGTAACCCCACACTACCATCAGCGCTAAGAGGTTTCACTTCTGAGTTCGGGAAGGGATCAGGTGGTTCACTCTTGCTATGGTCGCCAGCACAACTGTTTAT
>NZ_JBIUAT010000012.1:0-74582 GCF_044547685.1 Acinetobacter sp. NPDC052428 | reverse complement strand
AATTTAGAGGAATAGCTACTCGATATGACAAGCTCAAAAGAAATTATCAAAGTTCTGTTGCTTTAGCCTGTATATTTTTATGGCTACCTTTATAGCGTTAATTATGAACAGTAAATGTCAACAGACCCTAGTCGAAGCTCAGAATTAAGCTAAAGGCCTTTTTTCAGATGCAGAATCCTTTATCTGATCCTAGACAGTATTGTGGACATTCGATCCCTCTAAATTCTTACAATATTTTTGTTCAAAGGCTTCAGGACTTAACCAGCCATTTGCAGAATGTATTCTGATTCGATTGTAATAAATCTCGATATAGTCAAATAAGACAGCATTCGCTTCTTTTCGAGTGGCAAACACACTGCCATGGATTACATGACCTTTCAATGTATGAAAGAAGCTTTCAGTCACTGCATTGTCCCAACATGAGCAGTGTACTGCGCAAGACTGCGTGACATACTTTGAATACAGTTATTCGTCAATAATAGCGCTCTAAAAGCACGACTACAGTACTGACTGCCTTGGTCAGAATGAACCATAACTCCTGTTGAATAAGCTTTTCATGCGCCAAGGTTGGTCCGAAACCATGCAGTTGATCAGAAACAATATTGAGGCACTTGAGTCTGAGTTCTTCAGAAAGCCTGGAATTGCTGGTTTGGCCACGACCCGTATGGGCTATAATGCAGCTGGACCTTGAACTTTGTATTTCTGCAGTAAGCGTCTGACCTGACATTCTGAAATATGAAGTAGAAGTAGCTGAGCAGCCTGGGATTGAGTTATGCGTTGATCGCAGATTTCCTGCAAAACCGACAATCGTTTAAGTTCTTTATCCGACATAGACACCAACATATCAAACCGTCCGCTAAGGAAATTGCAAAAGTGCACATTCTAAAAGCGGACATTTCTATTTTGGGCTTACAATTTGTGTTAAAACCCATTCAAAATGTCTATATTCTCACCAATAAAAATGTCTAGTTTATGATGGTTTTCACCATCATGGACTGGATATGAAATATAGATGCTGATCACTATGTCTGACAAAGAAATTCAACGTCTTGCTGTTCTGCAAGACGTTCGAGATCATCGTATTACACAAGTCCGTGCTGCTGAAATCCTTAATCTTTCAACCCGTCAAATTACCCGGTTATTACAGAAGCTCAATCAAGATGGTGTTTCAAGTATGTCGCATGCCAGTCGTGGTCAACCGGGCCATCATCGCCATGACGATTTATTAAAATCAAAATTTCTTTCCATTATTTCTGAACATCTGCTGGGATTTGGACCTACCTTGGCCCATGAGAAGCTCAGCAGCATGTTTGACCTGAATATCCCGGTAGAAACGCTTCGGCGCTGGATGACTGCAAATGACCTCTGGATTCCACGATCCAAGCGCCTTAAACGTCCATATCAGCCACGTTATAACCGGGATTGCTTCGGTGAGCTAATCCAGATTGACGGCTCATATCATGACTGGTTTGAAGGACGCGCTGCTAAGTGCTGCTTGCTGGTTTATATCGATGATGCCACTGGAAAGCTGTTGCATCTGCGCTTCTGTGAGGCGGAAACGACCTTCGACTATATGCTTTCAACCCGAGCCTACATTGAACAATACGGTAAGCCTCTGGCCTTTTATAGCGATAAACATTCGGTCTTCCGAGTGAACCAGAAATCGAGCCAGGACAGCAAAATCACGCAATTTGGCCGGATTCTGAATGAGTTAAAGATTGATATTATCTTTGCCAACTCACCACAGGCTAAAGGTCGCGTAGAACGCGCGAATAGAACCCTTCAAGACCGTTTGATCAAGGAGATGCGTCTGGAAGGCATCAGTTCGATTGCTGAGGCCAATGCATGGTTGCCCTGCTTTATTGAGCAGTTCAACCAGAAGTTTGCCAAGTGTGCGCGAAATTCAAAGAACTTACATCGTCCTCTAACTGAATCTGATGCTGAGTTGGAGGATATATTCACCTGGCAGGAAACGCGTAAGGTCACGAAGAACCTCACCATCACGTATGACAAGTGTATTTATCTGCTTGAACCGACAGAGCTAAATCATAAGCTTGTTGAGCAATACATTTCATTTCTGGAGTACCCGGATGGCACTGTGGCGATCATGCATGATGGCCGAAAGATCAATTACAGCCTCTTCGATAAATTAAGTCAGCTGAATCAGCGAGAGATTGTTGAGAATAAACGGTTGGGTGCTGTTCTGAATCATATCCAACAACAGCATGAAGAACTGGAAAAAAAAATAAACGTTCCCGGGCCAAGAAAAGTATGCCGAGTCGTAAAGCTCAGAAAGCTGTTATTGAACAAAGAAATTTAAATCCTGTGCTTGACTCTTGCAGTTAAAAACAGGAGATTTTAAATGGTTTATCGCATAGACACTTTAAATGGGTTCTAACATAATGGATGTTCGTATAGATTAATTGCATATTGTATTCGATCAAATACAATATAGTGAGAAGATAAGGAATCCTCATGCTTGAAATTATACGTCTTCCAGAATTTGATGAATGGTTGGATGGCATTAAAGACAATATGACTCGTATTCACTTGAATCGTGGATTAGATAAGGTTCAACGTGGAAATTGGGGGAGACATCAAACCTCTCCAAGATGGCGGTTGGGAAATGAGAGAATTCTTCGGTTCTGGGTGGAGGATGTATTACATCCAACATGGTGACGTAGTGATTGTAATGCTTGGTGGAGGAGATAAATCAACTCAGCAACAAGACATCGATCGTGCAGTCAAACTATCGAAAACATTGGAGGATTAAAATGGTTAGAGTCGCTGATTTACCAAGTTTTGATATGGCTGAGTCACTCAAAACTGAAGAAGATATTGTGATGTATCTCAACATGGTTCTTGAAGAGAATGATCCAGCTGAATTAGCTCATGCTCTTGGTGTTATTGCTAAAGCTCGTGGCATGACTCAAATCGCTAAAGAAGCAGGAATTGGGCGTGAGGCACTCTACAAAGCCCTACGTCATGATTCAGCACCACGTTTTGATACGATTAATCGTGTAGTGAATGCTTTAGGCTTAAAACTCAAAGTACAACACGCCTAAGACTTTAAAAAATATAGTAAAAATGGGAGCTAAAGGCTCCCATTTTTAGATTCGTATAACGTGTATTATGTTAATTTTAGAAAATATTAAGTATGTGGAAAATATATAAAGAAGAAAATTCTGATCTTGGATTTGCTATTGGGTGTCTATTTTCAGAAGCAATTAATCTAAATGAGTTTAGACAGTGGATTGAGCTTTGTATTAACGATTTAAATCAAGATGAAATACCACTTTATATGTTTGATCTTATAGATTTCGAGGACTCATTAGCGAAGATTCATTCAGTTATTGGATTTGTACCAAGCTCTAGGCTATCAAAAACAGAAAAAATAGCGTTAGAAGGCATTTCTTATCTAAGGGGAATAGATATTTTTGACCCTATTTCTACGCAAGAACAATCCATTGAATACCTAAAGAACAACCCACATGTCTCAGAAAAATTTAAGCGCACTTTTCCTTTTATAAATTTTATTTAACATAATGGTACTTATACGAAGCTAAAAATGGGAGCTATTGCTCCCATTTCATTTTTAAGAATGATTCTTTAAATCTTCCAACATTGCTTCACGCAGAATTTTGTTCATACGTGTTTGATAGCCTTTCCCTTGTGCTTTTAACCATGCCAGTACATCAGCATCTAAGCGAACAGAAGTCTGTTGCTTCACTGGACGATAAAATTGCCCATGACGAACTGCCTTACTCCAGTCGGTGATTTCAGGAATATCAGACAGATCTAATTGATCATCAGATACAGTTCCCTTAGCAAGGAGACGTTTAATTTCAGCATTTTGCTTGTCGCTGAAATTTTCATTCAGCTCTTTGCGTGTATATCTAACCATGCTCATATTGATTTCGCTCCGCCTTAGTTACCTGTCTTGCACTAATGATTCGTATGATTTCACAGTCATCTTCATCAAAGATGGTGTGGGCTACTAGTAGCATTAGTACACCTTTTACTTTTCCAATGGTTTGCCAACGTTCTTCACCATCGGTATGTCTGTCTTGAATTGAGATCCTTAGCGGATCTTCAAAAATAAGGCTTGCTGTTTCGAAAGAGACATCGTGCTTTTGCTGATTCTTTCGATTCTTTGCCTCATCCCATTCGAAATACTGTTCCATAAAAAACATTCAAATTTGTATATACAATAATGTATCACATATTTGTATCACTCAAGGTAATAAGTGTAATTTTCAGTCAAAATTATTGGCAAGAACTATCAAAACCGCTCATAAAAAATCCGACTTGTTTCCAAGCCGGATTTTTGCTGTTTTTTGAGTTTTCTATTTTAATATAAATAATTGATATTAAATGATTATTACAATCGCGTTTCGTATAAGGTGTATTATGTTAATTTTAGGAAAAATATAAAGTCGTTATAAAATTGATAGCTATTAAATTAATAGATACTGTCAACTTTACTGTATTCAACTACTTTTATTTCATAGCCATAATCTGTTCTATTTTTAAGATTAATCAAAACAAATCTGGTATCTATTGCTTCTAATAGTCTCCAATCAGACTGATCACTTGGATATGACGTTTGCTGATCAAACAATACTATTGGGAGTGTTTTATTATTAATGGCTTTATTTGCATCGTTCATACCACTTCCGAACATACCACCAAAAGCAATAATCGTTAAAAATAGTACTAAAGGGGAGCTAAAGTATTGCTCTATCTGTCCTCCAAATATAGAACTATGTACATAGGAATAATAAAACACACCAAAATAAAGCGGAATTAACTTAGTTGATAAGGCAATTGATGTCTCTCTTCCTATCAGGAATATGGATATTGTTATAAATAGTACGGAAAAAATCAGTAAATATGAGTGACCTACCCATGCAGAAATAGATAAATAAATTAAAGAAATTATGCTCCCAAAAGCGAACAATAAAGTAGTAATTAGAATTGAGTAAAATAAGCTATAAGCGGATATAGAAGGTAATATCCATAAAGCATCAAACGTAGAAAAGTAACCAAACTTATAAGTGCCAGCTAAAGCTATCAATATCAGTGGTATGGCAGCATAAAGCTCAAGAACTTTCTTTAATGAGAAAGAGTTATACAAAATATCCCCTACCTAAAAATGTAAGAATTACATACATCTCAAAAAGACACCGATTTAAGATGTCCTTTTATTTAATAAAAAATTTAAAAGAAATTTTCAGGATATAAGAATGAGGGAATATGTCTTCTAATCAATTGAGCCTGTGCAAGATACCCTCTAGTTTCTAGTTCTAATAAAAACACTGGCCAAGGTGGAATATTACTTTTATAGACATTAATTGAAGATGTAGACATGCCACCTCCTTGAGACGTAGACAGTCCACCATACTGGGACGTGGACAATCCGCCATACTGAGACGTAGACAATCCGCCATACTGAGACGTGGACATTCCACCATACTGGGACGTGGACATTCCGCCATACTGAGACGTGGACATTCCACCATATTGAGACGTGGACATTCCGCCATACTGAGATGTAGATAATCCACCATATTGGGAGGTACTTAAATTGCGTGGCCAAGTTCTTAAATTTGGTATTTCTGGTCGTGACATAGCTCTATAACTCTTAGATATTGATAATAAAAAATTTATTAGAGTACATTACTATTTTTAAACCATTTATTGTGTGCTGTTTAAAAAATACACGACAGATTATGTCTCATTAATTAAATTTTATTATCTATTCTTTATCACATTTAACATAATGGCGTTTATACGAAATTCATATTTTAAACAAATAAAAATCAAATACTTGTGTTATAGTGATAATGCTCGACGATGTCGAAAAGCTGACTTGGAAACAACTCGGCTTTTTTATGATCGTTTTTGATAGTTCTTGCCAATAATTTTGTTTAAAAAGTAATCAATTTTGAGATTTTTCAAATTTTATCAATGCCTCAATGTCCAAAATTATCCACATTTTTTGTGGATAAAATTTAGGCTATTTTGTACGTTTTGGCTCACATCAATCTCGGCCCTTTGCTGCTATCCGGAATGACTGGAATTTTACTATTATGAACTCATCGGGAACAGGAAGTTCCATATAAGAATAACAATAGATAAGCACAAGGACTGTAAGGTAGGACAGGAGTTATACCGAGCGAACCAATACGAAAAACCCCGGCAGGATGCCGGGGTTTTTTATTGCTTAGAATATCTATAACTGGGTATTGATCTGATAGCGTGTATTACGTCCACCACCTTCTAATTTAACGATACATTCTTTCTCAAGTAAGTCTGATAAGTGGCGAGTAGCCGTTGCCTTACTGACTTTAGCAACCTTTTGATATTGCGAAGCACTAATACCATGTTCAAAGCCATTTTCGCCACCGTCTAATAAACGATGTAGAACTTTACGTTGTTCTTCACCCAGGGCTAAATTTGAATATTTATGCCAAAATTGACTTTTAAACAATGTTCGACTGATCTGCGCTAAGGTTTTTTCAAGGCTTTCATTCAACGTGTCTAGAAACCAAATCAGCCAATCTGTGATATCAGAATCATTTTTTTGAGTTTGTTCTAATATCTCATAGTAACTTTTACGTTTATTTAATATCGCAGTAGACATTGCATACAAACGGATACTTTGCTCATCCATTTGAGCTAGAGCAAGGTCTGTAAGTGTACGTGTAATACGGCCATTACCATCATCAAAAGGATGTAGGGTAACAAACCATAAATGGGTAATGCCTGCACGTAACAGAGGATCAAGCAATGAATCATTCAGACTCTGATTAAACCACGCTATGAAGGTATGTAAGCGTTCTTCTAAGCCTTCTCTTGGCGGTGCTTCAAAATGTACTTTAGGGTAATCCAATCGACCTGAAACGACCTGCATAGGCTCTGATCCCCTCAGTTGACCAATGCGTAAACGTTGCATTGTCCAGTCGGGGTCATTGAAAAGCCAACGATGCCATTGCATGAGGCGCTCAACAGTCAGTGGTTGCTTAACATCGTTCAGCGCATCCAGCATGATATTGGCTAAACCTTCTGATCGATCTGAGCTTGGATAAGGCTGTTCAAGAGTGACACCCAAGCGTTGGGCTAAAGATGATCGCAATGAAAAAACATTGAGGGTTTCATTTTCAATTGCTGATGAAGCAACGAGATTGGCAAGTAGAGTATCTAGAGTGAATTGTTCTTTCGCTAAATCATGCTGACTTTGTCCAAGAAGAATTCCTATTTTTTGATGTATCTGTCTGGTTTTAGGTAAGATAGTTGAATCCTGCCATGTGAAATTTGTCCAGTTTTCTGCTTGCCAAATCCATTTCTGCATTTTCAATCTCTCTCATCTAAAATCTAAGATGAGTTAAATATAGCACAAATTCGACTCATATTGTGAGCCGAATTTGTACTGTTAATTAGCTCATTATTTATCGAGAACAGTTCTACTTGGGGCTTACATTTTGTGTTATTCACCAATTAAAATGTCTATGTGATAAACCATTTAAAATGTCCTGTTTTTAACCACAAGAGTCAAGCACAGGATTTAAATTTCTTTGTTCAATAACAGCTTTCTGAGCTTTACGACTCGGCATACTTTTCTTGAGACGGGAACGTTTATTCTGTTTCTCCAACTCTTCATGTTGTTGCTGGATATGCGCCAGAACTGAGCCTAATCTTTTATTCTCAACCACTTCATTCTGCTGTAGTCCAGCCAGTTTATTGAAGACGCTATAGTTGATCTTCCGTCCTTCATGCATGAGGGCCACAGTGCCATCCGGGTACTCCAGAAATGAAATGTATTGCCCAACAAGCTTATGATTCAGCTCTGTCGGTTCAAGCAGATAAATACACTTGTCATAGGTGATGGTTAGGTTCTTCGTGACGTTACGCGGTTCCTGCCAAGTGAATATATCCTCCAGCTCAGCATCAGATTCCGTTAAAGATCGATGTAAATTCTTCGAGTTTCTCGCACACTTGGCAAACTTCTGATTGAAGTGCTCAATGAAGCAGGGTAGCCATGCATTGGCTTCGGCAATTGAACTGATGCCTTCCAGACGCATCTCCTTGATCAAACGGTCTTGAAGGGTTCTATTCGCGCGTTCTACGCGACCTTTAGCCTGTGGTGAGTTGGCAAAGATAATATCAATATTTAACTCGTTCAGAATCCGCCCAAATTGCGTGATCTGGCTGTCTTTCCTGGATTTCTGATTAACTCTGAATACCGAATGTTTGTCGCTATAAAAGGCCAGAGGTTTGCCGTATTGTTCAATGTAGGCTCGGGTTGAAAGCATATAGTCGAAGGTGGTTTCCGCCTCACAGAAGCGTAGATGCAACAGCTTTCCAGTGGTATCATCGATATACACCAATAAACAGCACTTAGCAGCGCGTCCTTCGAACCAGTCATGATATGAGCCATCAATCTGGATCAGCTCACCGAAGCAATCCCGGTTATAACGTGGCTGATATGGACGTTTAAGGCGCTTGGATCGCGGAATCCAGAGGTCATTGGCCATCATCCAGCGCCGAACCGTTTCTACCGGGATATTCAGGTCAAACATGCTGCTGAGCTTCTCATGCGCCAAGGTAGGTCCAAAGCCCAGCAGATGTTCAGAAATAATGGAAAGACATTTTGATTTTAATAACTCATCATGGCGATGATGGCCAGGTTGACCACGACTAGCATGTGCCAGACCTGAAACACCGTCTTGATTGAGTTTCTGCAATAACCGGGTAATTTGACGAGTGGAAAGATTCAGGATTTCAGCAGCACGGACCTGGATAATACGATGATCTCGAACGTCTTGCAGAACTGCAAGACGTTGAATTTCCTTGTCAGACATAGTGATCAACATCTCTAATTTATATCCAGTCCATGATGGTAAAAACCATCATAAACTAGACATTTTTATTGGTGAGAATATAGACACTTTAAATGGTTTCTAACACACTGATTTCGTATAATATTGATTATGTTAAGCGAAGTATACCAAACAATAACTTCATATATCCCTTGCACTCACCTGATTTCAATAAGTTAAAGTACTATCCTTTAATTAGATAAATATGATATGTTGAATTAAATTTTAATTCATAAACTTCATCATGTTTGAACTAAAAACAATTCGATTGACAAAAAAAGGTTCAACTAAAAAACAACTAATATTATTGTTTCACCTCAACTCGTACTGTCCCTGTCTATACCCATTGTTGTTCTCAATGAAAGTTTTACGCTTTCAAAGGGCTTTGTTGCACAAAGATTTGAAATGCAAAGCGCCCCTAATTGAGCCAAATTTAAGGCGTAACTTGGGTAAATGGTCGACCTGATTCCGTAAATCTGTTGAGGACTGCTACACGTGCATGAATTTCATTCACTTGGCTATCAAAACTCCTTGCGCTGAGTTTATCTCCTAATAATTTAATGCAGTGCATCTTAGTTTCAACCAACTTCGCCGATGATAGCCTGACCATTTTTTCCATAGTGTCCTGCCTAAACGTTTAACTGTTCGAAGTAATTCATTTCGTTCTAGCGAGCTACTCTTTGTATCTTTCCATGGTTTCGCATTTTTTCTAGGTGGAATCACTGCATACGCTTGGCGATCTGCAATGACCTGACGGCATTGCTTGGTGTCATAAGCTCCATCGGTATAAACAGAGTCAATCCGCTCATCTTGTGGAATCTGATCAAGTAAATCACCAAGCACCATTGGTTGTAAGCTGAACTGCTCGTATTTGTAGGGTTTTAGCATCTATACCAATATGAAGTTTACGCCATTGGCGACGATATTCAGGTCCATGTTTCTTGCGTTTCCATTCGCCCTCACCTAGAAACTTCATGCCTGTAGAGTCCATGAGTAGATGCAGCCCATCGCTACTTTTTTGGTAGCTGATTGCAATATCAATATGCTTTTGTCTTCTACAAAGCGTGGTGTAATCTGGAGCTATCCAATTTAATCCGCAAAGCTTAATCAGACTTTGCACAAAGCCAGTGACCATACGTAAAGACAGACGGAATAAGGATTTAATCATTAAGCAGCATTGGATGGCTGTCGGAGTAGGTTTGATTTCGCCCTTGTTTGCCTTTTGATGGCGCATACCATTGCGTAGCAGGATCAAACCAAATGGCAATATTTCCGCGACTCATGAGTGCTCGGTTATATGCGGGCCAATTGGTTGTGCGGTAGATTTTGTGTGTAGGCTTCTTCATTTGAAAATTATATCGCTGAAAAAGCCTTTACAGATAGGTTTGTGCAACAAAGCCTTTCAACAACTGAAAAAACAGCAATCCAGATAAAAAAGATATTTAATGATATTCAATCCTTTCAAAATAAAACGATTTATTTAGATGAACTAATTGACTATCCAGCATGCTATGAACTAATGCGTTGTGGAATTTTAAATATATCCAAGATTAGGTTTGCTTTAAAAGATCATTCATATGAATTATTTTATAGGGATTTAAGTTCTGGGCAAATATCAGTTCTCTCAATTGGTCTATCATTGATTTATGCCTTAGAAGATAATGCTTTAATATGTATTGATGAACCTGAGATTAATCTACATCCTGAATGGCAAAAACAGATTATTGAACTTATTCAATTATTATCAAAAGATTACAAGGGTTGCCATTTCTTCATTGCTACTCATTCTCCGTTACTCATATCAAATCTAGACAATGAAAGCTTCATATTAGATCTATCAAAAAATAATTTAATTAATTCAAGCGATACAATCAATAGATCATCAGACTTCCAACTTTCTGAGGTTTTCAACTTTCCTGGCAACAATAACGAATATTTAATTAGAAAATTGATTTTAATATTAAACCAATTAAATAACCAAGAAATAACCGAATTAGACAAAGAGTCTTTAGATTTAATAGAACATATAAAAAACTTAATTAATCAAAATAAAATAGACCAAGAGGATAAGGTACGAATTCTTTTTAACCTTGTTGAGAGCTATAGAGGTTAAAATGCAAGTGTGTCTAATACCTAGTGAACTTCAAAAGTTTATTGATAACTATGACAAAAAAAATTATCAACTTTGGAATGATACGACAAATAAAAATATGAAAGCTTTTAGATCTCTAGTTCGTGCTCACTATCTATCTGATCAAAAACTTACTTGCTTTTATTGTAAACAGTATATTTTTTCAACTCATGGATTACATTGGCAAGTAGAGCACATTTTACCAAAATCCTTATTTCCTCAATTCTTATTTGAACCAAAGAATTTAATAGTCATCTGTCCTGATTGCAATGGAGAAAAAGGTGACAAAAATCCTCATGTAGATGGCGATAGAGCCTGCTCACAACCTTCCTATCCGAGCACAAGTGGTCGTTTTAAAATCATTCACCCTTTCTATGATACATATGAAAATCATATTGAGCGAGTACCTGCAAATCATTGTGATTATCCTGACCATTATTTCTTAAGAGCTCATACTCCTAAAGGAAAAGCTACTGTAAAAATGTGTGACCTAAATCGTTTTTATCAGGAATTTGCCGGTTATAAAGATATGAAAGGAAAGCAAGTCGCGGCATTAGATGAGTTTATTGAAGAAAAAGATATAAATCTGCTGACACGTGAACAAAAAATGGCATTAGTTCAAAAAATTATGGCAAGTATGTAACCCTCACCCCAGCCCTCTCCCATAGGGAGAGGGAGCGTCATTTGAATTAATGCCTGCATGAATTTCACAATGGCGTTCCCTCTCCTTTTAGGAGAGGGTCAGGGAGAGGTGCTTTTAAATTTCTTTCATTATAAATTCTTCCCTCACCCTAGCCCTCTCCCCGAGGGAGAGGGAACTTTTACATTTTTTAGTTTTAGCTCAGTACACACCTGCCACAAATCCTCCAAAACCACATCCGTCTTTCCCAACACATCATGACTCCAATAACGCACCAATTTTAAACCCAAAGCCTCTAAAAACTTAGTCCGTTCAACATCATATTCTTTTGCATCATCCGTTCCATGCTGACCACCATCCAACTCAATCACTAAACCAATGTCATGGCAGTAAAAATCCACAATATACGGTGCAATTACATGCTGACGACGGAATTTAAGATTTATAAAACGCTTGGCACGTAAAACTTGCCACATGAGATATTCAGCATCGGTGGCGGTATGGCGCATAGATTTGGCGAATTCTAATAATTGAGGATCTATTTTCATTGTTATTTTCCCTCTCCTACTAGGAGAGGGAACTTTCATTATTAAATCTAGAATGACTATACGAATAAGAGATTAAAGCATCCCATGCCTTAAAAACATCTCCAAGCCGCTCACCTTTTTGATATACATCAGGCGTTCTTTTTCCACTTTAATCTGCTGTTTGATGGCTAAAGTATCTTCATCAATCTGCTTATACAGATCAGCAATCTGGACCTTGCCTTTCGCCTTTTTCACGGCAATTCTGGTTTTCGATGACCAGACCAATCTATTGATCAAGGCATCAATCTGATCTTGTAATTTCCGACTTTGTGCATCTAAAGCCAGTTGATAAAACTTGAGTTGCTCCGCACTTAAACCTTTTTTTGAAACATCCTGATCTTGTTCAATCTGCAGTTGCATTCTCAGTAACGTAAACAGATCCTGCTCTGCATAAGCCTCATTGGCACGTTGTAATAATTCAGTTTTCTTGATTTTTTTGACATCATTCACTTCACGGTCAGGGTGAATGATGGCAGCAATTTTTAAATAAACGGTTTTCAATGACTGCTCTGCCATCGCTGCTGCCTGTTCCTGTTTTTCCTGCTGGCGTTTTAATCTGGCCTGCTCACGTGCCTGCTGAAAATGATCTGATTCCCATTCTTCAAATACTTCTACATCTGCAAGATCTGAGGGATGCTCATTCTTAAAAAATGTTTCCAGTTCATTTACTTTCTTTTGGCTTTTTCTGAATTGGGCATGTTCGGCACGTTGCTGATAGTAAGTGAAGATTTCATTCACTTTATGAGCTTGTTGCACCGACATTGCCTGAGAGTCTTTTAGATAATTTGCAAGGTATTGAATCTTTTCATCCAGCACCACCAGTTCTGCCTTGGAAAATGTGGTTTCCTGCAGGTGCTTCCAGAGCTGTTCCAGCTGCTTGAACAGTACGCCATGTAATTCATGATAGATCGGCATAAACGTTTTATGGGTATATTGTTGCAGCTCTTCTTCAGCCTGTTGCCATTGTTGTAATTCCTGTTTCTGTTGCTCGATTTTATCAATCAGATGATCCAGCTTCTTCTGCTGTGGCGAAAGCGCTGTGAATGGCTGAATCATGGTTTTTAAGTCGAAGAGCATGGCAGGAGAAGGTCAAAGAGGAAATAAGATCCATATTAAATCTTTCAGCTTTCGTCACAAAGTCCTTTTCCGTGTGCCCTTTCTAAATTTGTATCAGAATTAAAAAAAGCAGACCAAAGTCTGCTTTTTCGCTCTCATATTGATTATTCCAGCACTACACGGCCATTCAATGACTGCAACGGACGGTTATTTGGGTGTCCCATCAGTTTGGCAAATTCCGAAATCTGCTTGGCAGAAGCCTGCTGAATATCTTTCAGGATCAGCCAGCGTACTCCTTCCGAACACGGCGGTGTGGTCAGCGAGCCGCTAAAGCGGTAATAATCCAGATTCTTAGGCAACATTGCATTCACAGGTTGTGGGGTCTTTAAAACCACTTTCTCACCCTGCTTTTTTGGCAAACGGTTCCACATGCGTTTGAGCATCTGGCTTTCTGCACCCTGCTCGAACATCATCCCCACGACAGCCAGCTCACCTTTGGCATTGGCATGGACAAAATGGATTTCCAGTGGATAGCTTTTATCCTTGATCAGATTTTCACTCGGGCTATGCAAATGAAACTGCTTCAGTACAAAGGTATCGCCATCCAGCTGCAATTCACCACCTTGCGCAAAATCCACCTGAACAGTATGACCTTTATTTTCGATCGCATGAATCATGGTGTTATAGCTGAACTTGAGCGGCTCCAGTTCTGCTTTCACTGTTCGCTCAATATTGATTGGTGACTGGTTCAGACCATTACAGGCCGAATATTTCTGGCTCAAAGTCGACCATTGCTCAGGCTGAGTATAATCCCAATCCGCATCTGCCCAGACCGCTGTACTTAAACCCATAACCGTTAAAAGCGTGAATATTTTTTTCACAATACATCCCTTGTTGGAAGTCAAAATCACAATTTCTAATTTAAAAACAGTTTATTAAAGTAGTGTAATCACTCTATTTTTCAGGCCACAAACTACAGATTTTTATAAAGATGAAGTGATTTGCTTACAAATTTCTAAACACTCCTAATTATTCAAAACACATTATTCAGAATATATATTGATAAATTTCAAATGGATAAAAAATTTATAGATTTAAAAATAGACAGCAAAGAATGTGATCTCCTTCAAATTTAATCTGCTGATTTTTTATGCATTATTTACATGAAATCTCTATCTTATTCTGAATAAATTAAATAGCTGTATTTTTAAGCTCAAGCTTCTTTTTTAAATAGAATCTATCTTTATTCATAAACTTACATAAACACAGCAGCAAATAAAATACCGATATTGCTAGACTCGAGCCAAAGAGAAAAATGAGGATAAAGAATTTAAATGGACTGGGCGACCATATTTATAAATGACACCACCTGGGAGTTTACCGCAGAAATTTTGCTGCGTTGTGCCCTGATGTACACGATGATTATCCTGTTTTTGCGTCTGACCGGAAAACGTGGGGTACGTCAACTTTCTATCTTCGAAGTCGCTATCATTTTGAGCTTGGGTTCGATTGCCGGCGACCCGATGTTTACTGAAGATATTCCCCTGATTCAGGCAGTTCTGGTGATGTCGGTGATTATTATCATGTACCGCCTGACCACCTGGCTCATGATGAAATATCAGTGGTTTGAAGACCTACTGGAAGGTAAACCGATTTATATCGTAGAAGATGGCGTGCTGGTCGTTGAAGAAATTAAAAAAGGTAAAATGTCACATGATGAATTCTTTGCCGAAATGCGCCAGCAAGGTGTAGAACATCTCGGTCAGGTACGCACCGGTTTACTGGAAACTGACGGTAAGTTCAGTATCCTGTTTTTCAAATCGGATGAGGTTCGGCCTGGGCTGCCACTTTTTCCTAAAAGCTGTTCTATAGTGCAACAGGTTAAGGCGGGGCAATTATATGCCTGTATTTACTGTGGGCAGGTGCAAACCCTTACGCACGCCGATCAGCAATGTCCGCGCTGTGATTCTGCGCAATGGGCCGAAACGATTGACTGTTTAAGAATAACTTAAGCCTGATTCAGTAACTGCAAATGCGCAAAAATTTCCGGCAGTTGCTGAATTTTATGCTGAATATGTTCAGCATCTGGATGGAAACCTTGCATCCATAATGCATGCATTCCGGCCTCTGTAGCTCCTTGTACATCATTAATTGGATGGTCGCCAATATACAGGCACTGTGCAGGCTGCACGCCTAGACGCTCTGCAGTGATCTGGAATATTTCTGGCTGAGGTTTATTAAAGCCTACCAACCCGGAACTGATGATCTCATCAAAATAAGTTTCAATACCCAAACCCCGAATCGTATTTAAACGGGTGTCATGTCCGCCATTGGAAACAATCGCAAGCTGATAACCCTCATCTTTCAGCTGCGTTAATACTTGCTCTGCTGCCGGCATTTCTACGGCGCAACGGCCAAACTGGCTAAACCAGAACTGGGCCAGTTCATCTATACTGGGAGGATTTAACCAGGATAGCTCCTGCAATAAGGCATAAGCAGCCGAAGCCCCGATACTGCCATGCGTCAGCAATTCCTTTGTAGGATAACCGCCATTATCGATGCGTCTTACAATCTCGATAATTTTATCTGAATCGACCTGTGCCAATGCGGGCGCATAATATTCTGCCAGATAACGGCTATAAGCCTGTGCAGTCAGATCACGATGGGTCAAGGTATTGTCGAGGTCAAATAAAACGGCTTGAATAGGCATAATTTTCAAAACGAAATGCTGAAACTTTCAATCATGGTAACAGTCCGAAACTCGTTAGATCAGACATAAAATTGCTAAGTTTTGTTGTTTTAAGCATAAAAAAAGCGATGCCAAAGCATCGCCTTTTCTTAGCTTACAAAGTCTAAATTAGAATTTGTATTCAACACCTGTACCAACAACTGGCTGTTTAGTTTCAGCTGAACCTTGTTCAAGTGTTAAAAGACCCGTGTAACCGTATGCTTTTACTTGTTTAGAGAATGCATAGTCTGCACCCACAAGAATTTGTTGGGCTTCAAAATCTGCAACATTGGCTTTTGTAAAGCTTGTAGAGTTTTGACTATATTGGCCTTTTACTGTCCACTTATCAGCATTTGGTAATTTATATTCTGCTCCAATTAGCCAGCCTTGTGCATCATCAATATCATTACCATTTACAGCAATACCATTACTTGCCACTGAAGTTGCATTTGAATTACCTTCAACCTCTGCAAGATCAGATGTTTGGAATAACGCCTTAATGGCTAAGTTATCATTTACATTTACTCGGCCAATCGCACGAATTGTATCAGCAGCAGCTAACAAAGCTTTTGCTGTACCAATTTCACCATTTTGTGTGTTTAAGATACCTACACCAGCAAAGTTGGATGGAATCGCTTTATCATAACCAAGACCTAAAACAACTGCTTTGCTGTCATATACTAAAGATGCTGACCATGCATCACCTAAGCCACGGCCTGCAACTTTAGCACCGCCTTTAGAAGAGCTAATACCACCGGCTTCACCTGTAGCTAATAGTGCAGTTGCTTTTAGTTTACCTTCACCGACTGCAAAGCCAGGAGCTTCATAGACGACAACATTATCGATACGGTTTTCACCGGTAAAGATACCTGCCATATCCGCTTTATTTGCAACATAGTTATTGAAAGTATCAACTACTGAAGAAAGCTGTTTTACAGGCGTATCGATTTTACCTAGTTTTACTGTACCTAACTTTTCATCTTTAAGACCGACTAAAAGATTACGCGGTACAAATGTATCTGTACTTCCACCATTGTCTACATAGAAGGTAAATTCAGCTTGATAAAGCCCACTTAAACGGTCAGTAAGTTTCTCCTCACCTTTTAAACCCAAGAATGAATTATTAGTATTCAGTTCAATAACGTCACGATCAGACACAGGTGAAGCATTGTCTTCCGGTAAGTAATCAACTGTGGCGTCAATCTCACCATAGAAAGTTGGTGCTGCAAAAGTTGTCCCCGCCAAAAGGCTGAATGCAATTGCTGTTGCTAACTTAGTTTTCATCAAAAATATCCTTAATTTATTTTGTAACAAATAATACACACGGCGCTTATATTACAAAATTATTAAATTAATATTTATATATTCTATTTAGGGCGTGTCCTCATTTGGCTTTGCACCAAATAAACATGCAAGCAATGTAAATCATAGACTGATAATTTCGTGCAAGCTTATCAAATCGGGTGGCAATAGCTCGGAAATGTTTTAATCTCGCAAATGCATTTTCAGCTAAATGTCTTAATTTATATAGATATTTATCGAACCCCTTATTCAACCTTTTACTATTTGATCTCATTGGAATAATGGGAATCATATCCTTATTCTGGGCATATATTCTAATGTGCTCAGCATCATACCCCTTGTCAGCAATGAGATAAGTTGCTTTGCCTACAACATCAATCAGTTGTTTTGCAACTTGACTGTCGTGGACGTCACCCCCAGTGATTTTAAAATCAATCGGTAATCCATTCGCGTCGGTTGCAAGATGTATTTTTGTTGTTCGTCCACCACGTGATTGTCCAATTGCTCTTTCGAAACCATGCCGAGCTCCACTTGCATGTTGATGCATGCGTATGTAGCTTCCGTCAATGAATACCCATTCTTGATCCAAGACGCCTCGTAATCTAAAAAAAATTTATCCCACAATCCCTTGCTTGCCCAACGATTAAAGCGATTATAAGCAGTTTGCCAAGGACAAAATTCTTGGGGAATATCACGCCATGTGGCGCCTGTACGCAGTTTCCATAAAATTGCTTCCATAATATTTCTACTATTCTTTGAACAGTAGCAACCATGTAATCGCATAGTATCTTGAATTTGCTGCCAGATATCATCGGTAAGAAGAGTGCGTGCCATTGAAAATATAGAAATAAAAATAAATCAAAGGAGGAGTTTAAGTATTTAAAACTAATTCCTCAAATGAGGACACGCCCTAGTACTTTAGGCTAACATTTAACCAAACAGTTGATTATTTAGAAATTTTATACTTTTTCTGCAACTTTCATCCATCGGAAAATTGGAATTAAACTAAAAATTGCCACGATTACGATGAGGTTCAGATAATTTTGATAGCCTAAAGCATCTCCAAAAATGCCACTCAGACTATAAAGTCCCCCACTCACCGTGGCCATCAGCGCCACCTGAAAGGTGAAATCTGTACCAGCCAGATGCTTGCGACTGTATTGCATGACTAAGGTCAACATGACCACCAAAAGCATAGCTGAGATCATGTCTTCGGCTGCATTGACCAGATATATCATCCAGTTTTGTACTTTGTTTTGAGCTTCATACTGCGTAGCGAGCCAGGCATAAGCCATTAAGCTCAATATTTTTAGAATTGAGAAAATGATCAAACTCGAGCTGCGAGACCAGTACTTCAGACACCAGCCAGCCAATCCTGCTCCAATCAGTGCCGCAAATGCACCAAGCATGGTGACATAAAGGCCAATCTGGCTAAAGCTCAGTCCGAGATCTACCATTAAAGGTTTTAATAAAGGCCCGGATAAACCATCGGCGATTTTAAAGGTCAGTAAAACCAGAAGCCACCTCGCCAAGCTTAAATCTGACCAGAAGTATTGAAAATAGGTTTTTATATTGCTGAGTGCAGGTCCTTTATCAGCTGGCGTGATAGTTTTTGAATGCTGAGATTCTCTAAAAAATAAAATGGGTAAAGTATTAATAAAGACCAGAGCTGCCAATAATAGAAAGGTAGCTTGCCATTGCAGCAGATCGAGCAACCATAATATGGCCCCACCTCCGACAATGAATCCCAGACGAGAACCAATCACCTGAAAGGTATTACCCCAATGTTGCTGTTCATTTTTCAGAATATTGACTGCCAGTGCATCGGTCGCAATATCCTGCGTCGCACCAATACCATTCATCAACAAAAGCGTGATAAAAAACAGCAGTAAATACAGCGGCTGATTCAAGGCCTGAATCGGTAGAAATGAGAGCCCAATCAATACAGCAACTGACAGCCATTGCAAGGGAATAATCCAGCTACGGTAATGACCTTTGGCGCTCGATCCATGCCGATCAACTAAAGGTGCCCAGAATATTTTAATCGACCAAGGCAGCATTAACAGACCAAAGCCCCCGATATGCGCCAGCGATACCCCTTCAGCTCGCAGAATGACTGGCAAGGCATGCGTCATAAACCCGACCGGAAGCCCCTGTGCCCAATACAGCGAAAACAGTAAAATATAGGTATTCCGCATATTTAGGCTAAGTCCTTAAGGTGAAAATGCATCACCAGCATTTGAGATGCTATACATTTTGCCAATGATCCGGATTTTACAACAGTCTAATATAATAAAAAATAAAGAAAAATTAGTTTCAGGACGAGACAGAAGCAATGGCCCAAATACGTTTCCCCCTACTCCCGCCGCATGTGCCAGCCCGCGGCAGCAAGCTGAGCCGGACTTTTTTCAGGCAGCTTTTTTTGGCCCAAGGCTGGCGTCTGGAAGGCGAATTTCCAGACTTACCTAAAGCTGTGGCGATTATTTCCCCGCACACCTCCAATATTGATGCATGGCTGGGTTTTAATGCCCTGCTTGGTCTCGGTATTCAGATTACGATTTTCGGTAAAGACAGCCTGTTCCGCACACCGCTGAAGCCGGTTCTGGAATGGATTGGTGTAGTTCCGGTGGTGCGCGATAGTCCGCAAGGTCATACCCGACAGATTGTAGACATCATTGAAAAATCAGAACAGATCTGGGTCGGTATGGCACCGGAAGGTTCACGTAAGGCACCAGATAAAATTCGCAGCGGTTTTTATCATATTGCCAAGGTAGCCCATTTGCCGATTGTGATGTTTTCTTTTGATTATGATATCAAGACCATTCATATCCTGGGCGTGTACCATCTGACCGGTGATTATGAATACGACCTGGAACAGATTTATCAGCATTATCAAGGTAAATTCTCGGCCAAAAATCCAGACTGGGTGGCCAAGCCGTTACAAAAGCTTTTGAAAAAAGACTAGGCAAATACGGCTTTTTTTGATGTGATAGCCTGAATTTTGTTGATTTAATCACCAGTTTTTATAATGAAATTAGCCCGTTATGCCTTAATTGGCTGCCTTGGTTTCAGTCTTGCAGCCTGTGACAAAGCCACTAAAACACCCACGCCTGCCACGCCAATAAAAGCCCGTGAACCTGTCGTCGCCATTGCCCTCGGTGGTGGCGGTGCCAAAGGTTTTGCCCATATTGGCGTCATTAAAGTGCTCGAATCACACGGCATCAAACCTAAGATTGTCACCGGAACCAGTGCCGGCAGTTTTGTCGGTAGCTTATATGCCAGTGGCAAATCGCCTTATCAGTTACAGCAGATTGCCCTGAACTTTAAAGAATCCGATATCCGCGATTTAACCTTGAACCGACAAGGCATTATTGCCGGACAAAAACTGCAGGATTTCGTCAACAAGAATGTAGCGAACAAACCGATTGAGCAATTCCCGATTCGTTTTGCTGCAGTTGCCACTCGCCTAGACAATGGCCGTAAAGCTGACTTTATTAAAGGCAATGCCGGACAGGCGGTCCGAGCGTCCTGCAGTATTCCGAATGTGTTTGTGCCTGCCGTGATTGGCGGAAGCAAATATGTCGATGGCGGTCTGGTCAGTCCGATTCCGGTCAAGACCGCCAAAGATATGGGGGCAGATATTGTGATTGCTGTGGATATTTCTGCACGCCCAGATGGCAATAAAGCCCTGAACATGTGGGGTGTACTGGATCAGACCCTGAACATTATGGGGCAGCAAAGTATTAATGAAGAGTTGAGCCAGGCCACTGTGGTGATCCAACCTAAAGTCGGCCATATCGGTACTTTAGACCTGAAAGCCAGCAATGCCACCATTCTGGAAGGTGAAAAGGCTGCTCAGCTGAAAATCCGTACTATTGAAAAAGCCATTAGCAACTTTAAGCAGTCTCCCGCGGCATTTAAACCGCCACGTCCGGCAAAATTTTGATGCATGAATTTTTTATATTCATCTGCTGCCGCATCTGCTACATTGAAGATCAATCATATAAAGATGATGATTAATTAAATACTTAGCGATATAGGTCACGATATGGAATTAGTTCTTGAACCTTGGCACTGGTTTGTATTAGGCATCCTTCTGATCCTGTCAGAATTACTGCTGCCCGCATTTGCTGCCCTGTGGTTCGGGATTGGTGCCATTATGGTTGGCGTCCTGTACTGGATGTTCCCGATGATGGGACTAACGACCCAGCTCCTGACCTGGATCGTTCTTTCTGTTTTATGTACGCTGCTCTGGTTCAAGTTTATCAAGCCACTTTCCATTGACAAGACCAAAGCCGGTCTGTCGCGTGAGGCGACCATTGGTCAGGTGGGCATGGTGATTCAGACTAATCTGGATCATGGGCAAATCCGGGTGCGCTTTCCGATGCCAGTTTTAGGTTCGGATGAATGGGAATGCCGAACTCTGGACCCAGTTCAGGTCGGAGACCGCGTTCGCGTCGTGGATATTCTGGGTAATGACCTGGTCGTACAACCTCACAGCACGAATTATCAAAATCAATAAGGTGAATAAGCTATGTCTGGTGGTTCTATCATTGTTATCGCGTTTCTGGCCTTTGTTGCGATTACCATTTTTAAAGGTGTGCGGATTGTACCGCAAGGCTACAAATGGATCGTACAGCGTTTGGGTAAATACCACACCACGCTGAATCCGGGCCTGAATTTTGTTATTCCTTATGTGGATGAAGTCGCTTATAAAGTCACGACCAAAGATATCGTTCTGGATATTCCCTCACAGGAAGTAATTACTCGTGATAACGCGGTCTTGCTGATGAATGCCGTGGCCTATATCAACCTGACCACACCAGAAAAAGCCGTGTACGGGATTGAAAACTATTCCTGGGCGATTCAGAACCTGGTTCAAACCTCACTACGTTCAATTGTCGGTGAAATGGATCTGGATGATGCGCTATCTTCACGTGACCATATCAAGGCACGCTTGAAATCCAGTATTTCCGATGATATCTCGGACTGGGGTATTACCTTAAAAACTGTAGAAATTCAGGATATTAAACCTTCAATCACTATGCAAACAGCGATGGAAGAACAGGCCGCTGCTGAACGTCAGCGTCGTGCAACCGTCACCAAAGCTGATGGTGAAAAACAGGCTGCAATTCTGGAAGCAGATGGCCGTCTGGAAGCTTCACGTCGTGATGCCGAAGCACAAGTGGTACTGGCTGAGTCTTCACAACGTGCAATTGACATGGTGACTTCCGCCATTGGTGATAATGAAATTCCGGTCGCCTATTTACTCGGTGAACAGTATATTAAAGCCATGCAGGATATGGCCAAATCGCCAAATGCCAAGACGGTAGTACTTCCAGCCGATGTGTTAAATACGATCCGTGGTGTTATGGGTCGCCCTAACTAATTGATCTTTTCACTTTATATATAGGCAGCCTGAGGGTTGCCTATTTTTATTCGCACAAGAAAATCTCAGCAAAAATTGTGAATTTATGGTTAAATTTCGCGTTTATTTTTGAAATCTACTGGATTTGATGTTGCCTGGCTTTCGGATTAAAGCTTTTCGCAGCTGTCTTATTCCTTGTTTCGATCTACTGTCCAACTTAAAAATGGATACCGTATGAGCTCCCTAAATCCAACCTTAATTACTTTTCTTTTCTATATTGTCGCAATGGTGGTGATCGGCCTGATGGCTTATCGCGCGACAAGCAACTTTTCCGATTACATCTTAGGGGGCCGACGTTTAGGGAGTTTTGTCACTGCACTTTCTGCAGGGGCTTCCGACATGAGTGGCTGGCTCCTCATGGGCCTGCCCGGTGCGATTTATCTTTCCGGCCTGTCTGAGATGTGGATTGCCATCGGTCTGATTATTGGTGCCTGGCTCAACTGGCTACTGGTTGCTGGCCGTCTGAGGGTGCATACCGAAGTTCAGCACAATGCCCTGACCCTGCCGGATTATTTCTCGAATCGTTTTAACGACCAGAAAAAAATCCTGCGTATTGTTTCGGCTTTCGTGATTCTGATTTTCTTTGCGATTTACTGTGCTTCCGGCATGGTTGCAGGTGCGCGTCTGTTCGAAAGCATGTTTGACATGTCTTACAGCACTGCGCTCTGGATCAGTGCGATTGCCACCATCAGCTATGTGTTTATTGGTGGCTTCCTGGCTGTGAGCTGGACCGATACCATTCAGGCAGGTCTGATGATCTTCGCCCTGTTGCTAACGCCAATCGTGACATTGATGGCATTTTCAGATATGTCCCAGGTGACTTTGGCACTGGAAGCTGCTCGTCCTCAAGCAATGAATATTCTGGGTGATCTGAGCTTTGTTGCGATTATTTCCCTACTCGCCTGGGGTCTGGGTTACTTTGGCCAGCCGCATATTCTGGTGCGCTTCATGGCAGCAGATTCGGTGAAGTCGATTCCAAATGCACGCCGTATTGGCATGACCTGGATGATTCTATGTCTTGGCGGTGCAGTCGCAGCCGGCTTCTTTGGGATCGCCTATTTCCAGCAGCATCCGGAACTGGCCGCTGCAGTGAATGCCAATCCTGAAACGGTATTTATGGAACTGACCAAAATCCTGTTTAATCCATGGATTGCCGGTGTGGTGCTTGCTGCCATTCTTGCCGCAGTAATGAGTACTTTAAGCTGTCAGCTATTGGTCTGCTCAAGTACTCTAACGGAAGACTTCTATAAATCTTTCCTGCGTAAAAATGCCTCACAAAAAGAACTGGTCTGGGTTGGCCGTTTGATGGTGCTACTGATTGCCTTGCTGGCGATCTGGATGGCGGGTAATCCTGAATCTAAAGTTCTGGGTCTAGTGGCCTATGCCTGGGCAGGTTTTGGTGCCGCCTTTGGTCCGCTGATTATCCTGTCACTGTTCTGGAAACGCATGACCTTGAATGGCGCTTTGGCAGGTATGATTGTGGGTGCAGTCGTGGTTATTTTCTGGAAGAACCTGTTTGCTGACACTGGCCTGTATGAAATCGTTCCTGGTTTTATCTGTTCAATGCTGGCGATTGTAGTGGTGAGCCTGATGGGTAAAGCACCAACAGCAGAAATTACCGACCGTTTTGAAGAAGCTGAACGCCTGTACAACGAAAGCAAATAATTGTGTAGCAACTAAAAAAGAGGACTTTAAGTCCTCTTTTTTATGGAATGCTCTTATAACTGAGAAGAAAAAATGTTCCAATCAGCTTTTGCGCATAAGCAGGAACCGGGTAATTTGCATCAACTCTTCCGCCTGACCTTCAAAATGGGCAAGTGCCGTTAAGGCTTGATCATGTAACTGCTGTGCATACGCTTGGGCCTGCTCCAGACCCATCAATGCCGGATAGGTCGATTTTTCTACCTGTTCATCCTTGCCGGCTGTTTTCCCCAACACTTCGGTATCGGAAATAATATCCAGAATATCATCCTGTACCTGGAAGGCCAGACCAATCGCCTGTCCAAACTCACGTAATTTAGGAATGGCCAGATCGGTACCTTCAAAGATTGTCACCGCCGCCATCATGATCGCGGCACTAATCAAAGCACCGGTTTTATTGCGATGGATGGTTTCCAGTGCCTGCTGATCGATTTTTTTGCCTTCAGACTGTAAATCTAAAACCTGACCATTCACCATTTTCGAAGAAGCGGTTGCCAGAATCTGCATCTGCTTCAGTACAATGGAAGCTTCTACCGCTGGCCCCTGATCAAACAGACGGCTACCCAAGATTTCGAAAGCCATAGACTGCAGGATATCACCTGCCAAAAGTGCTGTATCTTCTCCATAAGCCACATGACAGGTTGGCTGGCCACGGCGCAACAAATCATTGTCCATACACGGCAGATCATCATGGGCCAGTGAATAGCAGTGAATAAACTCGATCGCAACCGCTGCACGACGCACTGCAGCACTATTCTGGTTGGGTTTTAATGCAGCGGTGGCATAGCATAGCGCTGGACGTACTCGTTTACCGCCAAGCATCACAGCATGATGGACTGCCGACCTTAAAGGTTCCGGAATAGCAAAGGCTTCCAGAGCGGTCAATAAATCCTGTTGAATGCGATGTTGTGCTTGTGTGAGTGCATGGGTTGATACGTCAGTGATAGATGACACATTCGCCTCGAATACGTAGTCCAGAAAAATAAAATGACAAGCGAATAAATGCCTGTACGCTGATTCAGGCATTGTACCTAGAAATGCCTTGAATTTTCAGCCATAAATCGTATTGTTCTGCTGAAATTTACTATTCAATATCAAATAAGCAAGGCAGAGATTTTAAACCATAAAAAACCACCGCAGAACCGGTGGTTTTATTCAAGCTAAATGTATGCACGGCATTTAAACGAGAACATCTTCTGGTACGCGCACCCAGCCTTCCATCAACACGCGGGCACTACGGCTCATAATCGCTTTCGTCACTTTCCACTCACCATTTTCAAAACTTGCTTGTGCACCCACTCTCAAAGTCCCGGAAGGATGACCGAAACGCACCGCTTCACGCTCTACCCCACCTGCGACCCGGTTCACCAATGTTCCGGGAATGGCAGCTGCTGTACCAATAGCCACCGCAGCCGTGCCCATCATGGCATGATGGAGTTTACCCATAGACAAGGCCCGAACCAGAATATCGGTATCCGATTCAGTGACGGTCTTGCCACTTGAAGAGGTATAGCTACTCGGTGGTGCAACAAAGGCAATTTTTGGCGTGTGTTGTCGGGTTACGGCTTCTGCAATATCCTGAATCAGTCCCATCTGCTTCGCAGCATAGGCACGAATCGTTTCAAATTTTGTCAGGGCTGCCACGTCATTATTGATATGATCCTGAAGCTCGGTACCCTTATAACCGAGATCTCCAGCATTCAAAAATACCGTCGGAATGCCGGCATTAATCATGGTCACTTCGAAACTGCCAATATTGGGAACTTCCAAAGTATCGACCAGATTACCTGTTGGAAACATTGAACCGCCTTCAGCATCGTCATCAGCTGGATCCAGAAACTCGATCTGCACTTCCGCTGCAGGAAAGGTTACGCCATCCAGTACGAAATCACCCAGCTCCTGCACCTGTCCATTTTGCATCGGCACATGCGCGATAATGGCTTTCTGGATATTGGCCTGCCAGATCCGTACCGTGCATAACCCATTTTCAGGAATACGTTCGGCATCGACCAGACCATTGGAAATGGCAAATGCTCCCACTGCCGCGGTCAGATTGCCGCAGTTACCGCTCCAGTCTACAAAAGGACGGTCAATTGACACCTGACCAAATAAATAATCGACATCATGATCAGCGTGCAGGCTTTTTGACAGAATGACCGTTTTACTAGTACTGGAACTGGCACCACCCATACCGTCGATCTGTTTCCCATATGGATCTGGGCTACCAATCACGCGTAGCAAAAGCTGGTCACGAATCCGGCCAGGCTGTTGTGCTTCTACAGGCAGGTCATCCAGCTTAAAGAAAACACCTTTACTGGTGCCTCCACGCATATAGGTTGCAGGAATCTTGATTTGGGCGGCAAAACTCATGAATTATTTCATCCTTTGACTTGTCTTTGTTTTCGTACAGGTTATTCAATATTTATATTCAAAGTATAGTATGTTGAAAGCAGAACTGCTTGGCTGCCAGACCTTAGTATAAAAAAACGGCATTTGTATTTTATCCAAGAAAATAGAGAACTCATCAGTAACAGTTTCAATAAAATTAATATATTGATTCATTTATATTTTATTTCAGTTATTTATATGAATATTTTTTATTATTCCTCCAACAATATTTCATTCTTAGGATGGACTAGGCTTCTTTAGTCTGATCAATTACAATCAGCCACTTATCATTTTCCATTGTCGGGCTGAACACTTTGAATAACGAGTCTTCACAACTTCAGCGTGGCTTAAAGAACCGTCATATTCAGTTGATCGCCATGGGCGGTGCAATTGGCACAGGCTTATTCTTAGGTTCCGCACAGGTGATCCAATCTGCGGGTCCTTCTATTATTTTAGGCTATGCCATTGGGGGCCTGATTGCATTTTTAATCATGCGTCAATTGGGTGAGATGATTGTTCATGAACCTGTCGCAGGTTCATTCAGCCATTTTGCTTATAAATACTGGGGAAAATTTCCCGGTTTCCTTGCGGGTTGGAACTACTGGATTTTGTATATCCTGGTAGCCATGACCGAACTTACCGCAGTTGCGAAATATATCAACTACTGGTGGCCGCATATTCCAGCCTGGGCATCGGTACTGTTTTTCTTTATCGTGATTACACTGGTCAACCTCGGCAATGTGAAATTCTACGGTGAATCAGAATTCTGGCTATCTATTATTAAAGTAACTGCGGTCATCTCGATGATTGTCTTTGGCCTGTATCTGATCCTGACTGCTGATGCTTCTTCAGGCGCATCTTTTAGCAATCTTTGGACCGCGGGCGGTTTCTTCCCGAATGGTTTTGAAGGTCTGTTCTACATGCTGGCCTTCCTGATGTTTGCTTTCGGTGGTATTGAACTGATCGGTATGGCGGCTGCAGAAGCTGAAAATCCGGAAAAAACTATTCCGAAAGCCATTAATCAGGTGGTTTTCCGTATTCTGATTTTCTATGTCGGTGCCTTGACCATTCTGTTGTCACTCGTGCCTTGGAATCAGCTTGAGCTTGGTGGTCTGGACAAAAGTCCGTTCGTGATGATTTTCAGCCAGCTTGGCATTAACTGGGCAGCGCATTTGCTGAACTTTATTATTCTGACAGCAGCACTGTCTGTGTATAACAGTGGTATGTATGCCAACAGCCGTATGCTCTATGGTCTGGCTCAGCAAGGAAATGCACCTAAAGTCTTCATGACAGTGAATAAGCAAGGTACGCCTATTCCCGCTGTATTGTTCTCTGCCGCGCTGATTTTCGGCTGTGTGCTACTCAACTACTTCGTGCCTGAAGATGCTTTAAGTCATCTGATTTACATCGTAGTCGGTGCATTGGTATTGAACTGGGCCATGATTACGCTGACCCATCTCAAGTTTATTCAAAACATGAAAAAGCTAGGACAAAAGACTTCCTTCCCTGCGCTGTGGTCTCCGGCGGGCAATATTCTGGTTCTTGGTTTTATTCTTACGATTCTTTATATCATGTGGACGCAAGGATTCCAGGAATCTATTTTGATGATCCCGCTTTGGATCGTGGTCATGTTCGGTCTGTTTAAGTTACTTAAGCCTAAAAATACCTAGACAACTCCTGTAGCTATGAGTCCTTAAAAGTTATTGCTTCGGCAATAACTTTTTTTTGTATTTTTTACAGTACAATAGCCTTCTTTTCGCGCCCTTAGCTTAACTGGATAGAGCAGTTGCCTCCTAAGCGACCGACGTGGGTTCGAGTCCCGCAGGGCGCACCATCCTTTCAAAATGTGATCTATACTTCAAAAAATTAGCGTTAATCTTCATATTTTAGAATATTTTTTATACAAAAAATCATTTTTTCTTCATTATTTTATTTCTTTTACTTTCAAATACTTATTTCAAAATGAGGCTATTTTTTGGTGTAAAAACTCTATTTTGATGCTTTTTTAGACTAATTAGTTTTTTCTAGAGCATTTACTCTTATTTTAATTGTGCTATTTTTGTCACATGGAGTAACAAATGATTGCGGATAAATACCCGAAATCTCCAAGAATTTAATAAGTGCAAACAACAACGCCAGATATAAATTTGTACCTCAAGGAAAGACGTAAATGAAATTAAAAACATTAACTACTGCAATGATTCTCGCAACTGTACCAATGACGGGTGCATTTGCAGCAGCTCTAGATCGTTCAGGCCAATCTATTGCAGCCTTCCTGCAACCGGGTAACTATTTTGAAGCAGGTATTTCTGTTCTAGACCCATCTGTATCTGGTAAAGAAGCTGGAACAAGTGATACTCGCCGTAATATTAGTGATATGGCGGGTGATTATTATTTTCCAAGTGCTGCTTTAAAATTTCAGCCAACCAGCAAATTTTCAGTTGGTATTTTATATGACCAACCGTTTGGAGCAGATGCTACCTATACAGGTAATAACGTATTTGTTTCCGATTCTACGAATACAATTTTAGCTCCTGACGCGTTAGCAGGAATTCGTCAAAATACAATTAATACCAACTTTAATGCGTTGACTCCAGAGCAAAGAGTTGGAGCGGCTTTACAAGCGCAGGGTGTTGACTTAACCACTCCAATTGGTCAAGCACAGTATACTGGGACTTTAAATGCGTATAATACTGTTGATGCAGTAAGAGCACAAATTGATGCTGGTGTACTTGCAGGGGTAACTGCACGCGTAGATGCTGGTTTAGCTGATGTCAACGGCTTATTAGGAACTGGTAGTACAAGCGTAGAAGTAGATACTCAAAATTTATCATTTATTGCAGGTTTCCAACCAACTGAGAATTGGAATATTTACGGTGGCGCAGTTTACCAAACGATCAAAGGTAATGTTTCATTACGTGGTCAGGCTTACAGCTTATACAATGGTTACGATACGTCTATTCCAGAAGATAGTTCTGTAGGTTGGTTAGCCGGTCTTGCTTACCAAATTCCTGAAATTGCATTAAAAGCATCTATTACTTATCGTTCTGAAATTGACCATGATGTTAATATGAATGAAAGTATTCCAACCTTACCAGCTTTAGCTTTGCTCCCAAATGGGGCAGCAGCAGCAGCAGCTATTGCAGCAGCAAGTGGTGAGACAAAAATTACTACTCCACAGTCTGTAAACCTTGATTTCCAAACAGGTATTATGGCGAATACTGTAGCTTTTGCGAATGTTCGCTGGGTTGAATGGTCTAAATTCTCAATTCAACCTTATAAATTTGGTCTAATATCAGAAGCAGTTGGCCCTATTGTGGATCGCCCAGATGGCTTCAATCTTGTTGAATATGAAGATGACCAAATTTCAGCAACTGTAGGTGTGGGTCGTAAATTTAATGATCTATGGGCTGGTAACGTATCTGTAGGTTGGGACTCTGGTGCAGGTAACCCTGTATCTACACTTGGCCCAACTGAAGGTTATTGGAATGTAGGCTTAGGTCTTCAGTACAGTCCAACACCAGCTACTTTCATCGCGGGTGGTGTTAAATACTTCATGTTAGGTGATGCAAAAGCACAAACAGGCGCACAAGCTGGTAGTTCTGAATACGTCGCTGAATTTGAAGACAATAAAGCATGGGCATATGGCTTAAAAATGGGTTACCGCTTCTAAGTTTTCCTATAATAAAAACCACTTTCGAGTGGTTTTTTATTTTTTAACTCTTATTTTATACACTTGCATATCATTTGCTTGTTTTACAAGCAATTAATCCTGCTCCAAATATCAATTTTTTAAAATTTATCTTTAATTTTTATTTTCTTATTTATCATTTAGTTAATATAAAAATATAGTATAAATACTCTAAGCAACCCTTTTATTTAACCGCCTTAGTTCATTTCTTCAACAGAGCTGAGTATTTACTCTTTTTAAAATTATGTTACTTTTCCTGCACATTTTTGTTACAGATGGCATCAGGGAACGTACCATGAAGCTCAATAAAATTTATTCTGCTATTTTACTTAGCACTTTACCTCTCTCTACCGTTCAAGCAGCTGGCTTAGACCGTTCAGGCCAATCTATTGCAGCCTTCCTACAGCCGGGTAATTATGCAGAAGCAGGTATTTCTGTTTTAGATCCAGAAGTTCAAGGTAAAGACAATGCCGGCAATAAAGTCAGCGATATGGCTGAAGATTACTACTTCCCTACTGCTGCTATAAAAATTCAGGCAACTGATAAAATATCTCTGGGTTTACTTTATGACCAGCCATTTGGAGCTGACTCTCAATATGCGCCTGAATCTAATGCTTTTGCTACAGTAAATACCAATACTGGTGTATTGGAAGGCACTTCTGTTGAAGTAAAAACCAATAGCATTACAGCACTTATAGGGTATCAGCCAAATGAGAACTGGAATGTTTATGCCGGACCTGTCTATCAAAGCGTAAAGGCGAAAGTCTCCCTACGTGGTACAGCTTATAGAGGCCCGCAAGTTCTTGGCGGTTATGATATTGACCTTAAAGAAAGTGAAGCTTACGGTTGGTTAGCTGGTTTTGCATATTCTATTCCTGAAATTGCCTTAAAAGCTGCTGTGACTTATCGCTCTGAAATTAAACATGAATTAGATACCACAGAAACCTTCGGTTTTGGTACAGATGGGGCTTTATATATTCCTGGATTAACTGGCACATTATTGGGTAAACCAGTAATTCCAACTTACCATAAAGCGGAAATTACTACACCACAATCAGTCAACATTGACTTACAGTCAGGCATTGCAAAAAATACCTTAGCCTTTGCTAATATTCGCTGGGTACATTGGGATCAGTTTGCAGTAAAACCTACTTATTTATCTCAGCTAACTGGCGCACTCACCGGAAAACAGCAGAATCTTGTCGATTATTCAGATGATCAATGGTCTGCAACAGTAGGTTTAGGTCGTAAATTTAATAATAAATGGTCAGGTTCAGCTTCTGTAGGTTATGACTCAGGAGCGGGCAACCCGGTAACCACCTTGGGTCCAACTGAAGGCTACTGGAATGTAGGTTTAGGCGGTCAATACAGTCCAGCTGAAAATTACTTTATCCAAGCTGGTGTCAAATACTTCTGGCTAGGTGATGCAACTGCACAAACTGGTGGAAATCCAGTTGGAAAATTTGAAGACAATCATGCAATCGGCTATGGTATGAAAATCGGTTACCGCTTCTAATTCAAGCGAACCCAATAAAAAAGGCGCATATTGCGCCTTTTTTTATTGCTTAAATTTTAATACTTAAGCTGGAATATCACGTACTGAAGCATTACGAATCGCTTCTTTTAACGCATCATAACCACGAATTGGCGGGAATTGTGGGAATTCAGCAATCACGTTCTCAGGGGCATCAAACAGGAAACCATGATCTGCTTCACCCAGCATTGTCGTATCGTTATAAGAATCCCCTGCCGCAATCACACGGAAGTTCAAACTATGCAGTGCTTTAACAGCCTGACGTTTCTGATCTGGCTGACGAAGTTTATAAGCCGAGATCATGCCTGCTTCATCTGTTTCCAGTTTATGACAGAAAATCGTCGGCCAATCCAGTTGCTTCATCAATGGATGTGCAAATTCATAGAAAGTATCTGAAAGAATAATTAATTGAAAATGCGTACTCACCCATTTCACAAATTCTTTTGCTCCTGGGAATGGACCCATTTCTGCAATCACTTCCTGAATATCGTTCAAGCCTAAACCGTGCTGTTTTAAAATATTCAGACGTTGGGTCATCAGTACATCATAGTCAGGAATGTCACGAGTTGTCGCTTCAAGCTCTTTAATACCGGTTTTTTTGGCAAAGTTAATCCAGATTTCTGGAACCAACACACCTTCTAAATCTAGACATACGACTTCCATGAACATTCCCTCTAAGTTGTATTGAAAAAATTTTGCACTATCATAGCTGAAGAAACAGATTTTGCACTGTACTTTTTTAAATCTATTTTTTTAATAAGTATTTATTTTTTAGTGATAAGTCAATTAAATCAATTCTATTAAAATAGATGTGAAATTAACTAATATAGGCCATGTCCTTTCCAAGCCTATATCGCCAGGACTCTCATGACCATCATTCCTACTATTGATCGTATTGATGCGCTTGCATCTGAATATGCAGATAAATCGCCCAATGAAATTTTGGCACTTGCACTGGGCCAGCAAGGTGAAATTGCGATTTCATTTTCTGGTGCTGAAGATGTTGTACTGATTGATATGGCATCGCATCTCGGTAAACCGTTCCGGGTATTCAGTCTGGATACTGGCCGCCTACATGCAGAGACGTATCAGTTTATTGAACGGGTGCGTAAGCATTATAATATCGAGATTGAAATCTGCTTCCCTGAAACGGATGCAGTACAAAATTTAGTCACCACCAAGGGGCTATTCAGTTTTTTTGAAGATGGCCATCAGGAATGTTGCGGTATACGCAAGGTTCAACCGCTACGTAAAAAACTGGCCACGCTGGACGGCTGGATTACCGGTCAGCGCAAAGACCAAAGTCCGGGTACACGCAATGAAATTCCTGTGGTTCAGGCCGATCCAGGTTTCTCCGGTCCGGGAAAACAGTTGATCAAGTACAATCCTCTTGCCAACTGGTCCAGTGCGGATGTCTGGAGTTATATCCGTATGATGGAAGTCCCTTATAATGCCCTGCATGAGAAAGGTTTTGTTTCTATCGGCTGTGAGCCTTGCACCCGCCCTGTGCTGCCAAATCAGCATGAACGCGAAGGCCGCTGGTGGTGGGAAGAAGCCACTCATAAAGAATGTGGCTTACATGCTGGCAATCTAAAAAAATAAAGTTAAGCTTTATCATTCCTATTGATTGAAAGACTATTTTTTTAATAAAGATAGTCTTTTTTAATTGATAATTTTACATTTAGTGACAAGATATAAATTACCTTTTATCGGGATAATATTATTTTAATTAAAGAATTGATAAAATTTTAGCTCATTGATTTATTTGCATAAAATGTGAAATTGATCACAATGCTATTCTTTTAATAACACATAATTATTAAGTTACATTCCACTTCGCCTAGTGAATACTATTTTTAGAAAACTATTTTAAAACTAAAATTTTCACATTTCATAAACTTAGGAAGATATTTTGTTCTTGTCAATAGCCACTTTTTCACAGTTGAGGCAAGATAAAGCAGTTCATTTATATGCTAAAAAAGATATACTTTAAAAACTAAAGTAATAATTCTAACAAGGCCTTTTAGCAAAAAAGCCATAGAGAATGCAGTGAGGCAATCCACGCTATGCGTCCATTACATCCAATTGATTTTATTTTCTTAACTTTAGAGAAACGGCAGCAGCCTATGCATGTAGGTGGACTATTTTTATTCCAAATTCCCGACAATGCGTCAGCTTCCTTTATTCAGGATCTAGTCACGGATATCCAAAATTCGAAATGCTCTCCAATCCCACCTTTTAACAATTATTTAAACGGCCTGTTTTGGGATGAAGACCAGGAATTTGATTTAGATCATCATTTTCGTCATATTGCCCTGCCAAAACCGGGCCGTATCCGTGAATTGCTGACCTATATTTCACAAGAACATAGTGCCCTGATTGATCGTGCCAAACCTTTATGGACCTGTCATATCATTGAGGGCATTGAAGGTAATCGTTTTGCCATGTATTTCAAGATCCATCATGCTATGGTGGATGGAATTGCCGGCATGCGTCTGGTCGAAAAGTCGCTTTCACATGATCCAAATGCCAAGAGTATTGTACCGCCTTGGTGTGTGGAAGGCCCACGTGCCAAACGCCTTAAAGCACCTAAAGTGAACAGGTTTAAAAATGTCCTGCAGACCATTAAGGGGCAACTGGAATGTGCGCCACGAGTTGCTTATGAACTGTCGCAAACCGTCATGAAAGATATGGGACGCAATCCGGATTATGTATCCAGCTTTCAGGCGCCAAGCAGTATTCTGAATCAACGCGTCAGTGCTTCACGTCGCTTTGCAGCCCAGTCTTTCGAATTTTCACGTTTACGTCATATTTCTAAGGCATTGGGCGTGACCATTAATGATATCGTCCTGGCCATTTGTTCAGGTGCATTACGTGAATATTTATTATCGCAAAATGCCTTACCGAAAAAACCGTTAATTGCTATGGTTCCAGCTTCTGTTCGCAGTGACGATTCAGATATATCCAACCGTATTACCATGATTCTGGCCAATCTGGGTACGCATAAAGAAGATCCGCTGGAACGTCTCAAGATCGTACGTCGCAGTGTGCTGAGTGCCAAAGAACGCTTCAAACGTATGAATGCCAACCAGATTTTGAACTATAGTGCCTTTGTCTACGGTGCAGCAGGTCTGAATATTGCCTCCGGTTTAATGCCGACACGTCAGGCGTTTAACGTCATTATTTCCAATGTACCTGGGCCACAAGAACCATTGTATTGGAATGGTGCACGTCTTGAAGCACTTTATCCGGCTTCCATCGTACTGGATGGTCAGGCCTTGAATATCACTATGACCAGCTATCTAGACAAACTGGAAGTCGGCTTGACCGCATGTCGTAATGCCCTGCCGAAAATGCAGAACTTGCTGACACATCTGGAAGAAGAAATTCAACGTTTTGAACTTATTGTAGATGGCGAACCTGTCCCAAAGTTACGAGCGGTAAGCTAGCCGCGGATGAATAAATAAGATAGATGGACTGCCAAAGATGCTGATCATTTTTGCCAGTCTTTGAGCACAGAATAAAGGGACCGATCTGGTCCCTTTTCTTTATTTTTTGGAATCTTTTTAAATTATTTTAGAAATTTTGGATGACTTCTCTATTTAAACGTCTATCCAAATCATTTTTTGACAAGTTAAAAACAATGCACAAATATAATCAGCTTTTAATAGTACGGCACTGTTGTAATAATTGATGGCAGACGTTACGGATCATGCTCGCGGTAATCTGAACTTCATTACCGCGCTCATCAACGATATATCCCGCATGTACAGTCTTTGGTTCTAATACGTGTTTTAGGCCTTTATGGATTACTGCTTTACTCATACTCATCACACACTCCTTTTGCTAAGCCTGAAACTGGGAGAAACGGCTTTGGCTAATTCATGCATCTAGTATTGTAAATAAAGGCCCGATTGTAAAATTTCAGATGTAACAAGTGTTTAACGATATTCTGTTACAATTTCAGCTGAGAATGATATCGTATTGCTCTTGCGTATACAGATTTTCCACCTGGAACTTAATCACGCGATTAATGAAATGTTCTAGATCAGCGACTGCAGGCGCTTCTGCTGTTAATAGACGATCAATAACAGCCGGATGCGCAACGACAGTAAAGCCACTCTGTGACTCATAAGCACGAGCATAACGCAGAATCTCCCTGAATATTTCGTAACATACTGACTCGGCTGTTTTGACATAACCGCGTCCTTGACAGGTCGGACAAGACTCGCACAGCAGATGTTCCAGCGACTCACGGGTGCGTTTCCGGGTCATTTCCACCAAGCCCAGTTCTGATACCTGAGTAATCTTGGTCTTGGCGTGGTCACGTTCTAACATGCGCTCAAACTGTTTCATCACTTCTTCACGATGCTGCGCTTCCTGCATATCGATGAAGTCGATGATAATAATGCCGCCGAGATTACGCAGACGTAACTGACGCGCGATAACATCCGTCGCTTCCATATTGGTTTTAAAAACCGTATCTTCCAACGAACGGCCACCAACATAAGAACCGGTATTGACATCAATTGTGGCCATGGCTTCAGTCTGGTCAATCATCAGATAACCGCCAGACTTCAATGCGACACGAGTTTGCAATGCCTTTTGCAGATCTTCTTCGACATTATACAAGTCGAAAATTGGCCGCTCGCCCGGATAATGCAGCAAACGGTCTTTCATGTTCGGGACAAATTCTTCGACAAATTCCTGCAACTTGGCATGAATTTCACGTGAATCCACGTAAATTTTAGCAGTTTCTTCATTGGCCAGATCACGAATCACCCGTTGCGGCAAAGGCAATTCTTCAAAGATCAAAGATGGTACTGCAATAATCTTCTGCTTGCGCTGGATATATTCCCAAAGCTTGGCCAGATAAGCCATATCCTGTGCGATGGCTTCTTCTTCAATCCCTTCTGCCGCAGTACGCACAATCACTGAACCCGGCAGCTTATGTTCTGCCTGAATCCGCTCAATGATGGAACGCAAGCGATTGCGCTCTTCCTCAGATTCAATCCGTTGTGATACACCGATATGATTGCCATATGGCATCAGCACCAAATAACGCGAAGGAATCGACAGATCGGTAGACAGGCGTGCGCCTTTGGTACCGAGCATATCTTTCATCACCTGAACCGTGAGGACTTGTCCCGGTTGAAGTAACTCAAAGACATTCGGCGTCGGTTGATTGCGGGGCCAGACCATATCATTGATATGTAAAAACGCAGTACGAGAGAGTCCGATATCCACGAAAGCAGCCTGCATGCCGGGTAAAACCCGCACCACTTTTCCTTTATAAACATTCCCTACCAGACCACGCTTGGCCGTACGCTCGACAAACAGTTCATTGACCGTGCCGTTTTCAATTAACGCGACCCGACATTCCATCGGCGTGACATTAATCAACAACTCGTCAGACATAACTACACTCAAAACATTATAAGAATTCTTTTCAGCAGTTAATTTAGTGCCTTAACCGTCTGTAATAACTGTACTGTCTCATATAAGGGCAAGCCCACCACATTGGAATAACTGCCCTGTATTTTTGGAATATAACGTGCTGCAATTCCTTGAATTGCATAAGCCCCGGCTTTACCCAGTGGCTCACCTGTCGCCCAGTAACTTTCCATATCTGCAGCGCTCAGGATTTGAAATTCGACCTGTGTGCGTACCACTATACTGTATTTTTCATGCTTTGTACGAACACAGACACCGCTATATACATCATGCCACCGACCGGAGATTTTTGTCCACATTTCAATCGCATGTTGTTTGGATTCAGGTTTGCCCAAAATCTCCTGATCCACCCCCAGACTGGTATCCGCAGCAATGATAATCGCCTCAGGATAACGTTCGGCCACAGCATCCGCTTTGGCTCGTGCCAGACGTTCGACATAGGCTGCGACCGACTCGCCTGCTTGTACCGATTCGTCGATCTCGGGACTGTAAATATCGAAGCTCAGCCCGAGTTGTTGCAATAACTCGCGACGTCGCGGTGAGCTGGAAGCTAGAATTATACGCGCCATTTTTTCAGCACATAATAAATAGCAGGCCAGACCAGAATACTGGTCAGCATCGGAATCCAGTGCCGTGCATAAGAAAATTGCACGCCAGCCATAATCTGGGTAAAAAAGATCATCAGCAGATATGCGACAATCGCCAGCCCCATAATCACCCAGAGATTATTAAAGGTCAGGATACGGCGTTCACGGGTCAGAAAGCGGGCTAAGAAGGCAATAATGATAAAGCTCAGCGCATTCAGACCCAAAGGTGCATCCAGCAGCAGATCAATAAAAATACCGGTACCAAAGGCAAACCAGATCCCGCACCAGGTCGGCTGACACAACACCCAGAAGAGCATGATCATCAGCATAAACAGCGGACGCCAGCCCGAGAGATTATAAGAAAGTGGATAGACCATTAAAATGGAAGCCACAATCACCGAAATGACAATGGCCATTAAAGGGTCACGATGCTTTCTGGATTTCATCTTAGCGATTGACATGCGGTTGCTCCATCGCTAATGAATCGGAAAATAACACCACCACATGATGTCCACCGGCCAGCTGAGCCGCAGGCGTCACATCAATCTGGGCAAATTCACCAGAATTATGGCGTTGTACTTTAGACACCTGCCCCACCAGATAACCTGCCGGGAAATGTTGTCCCAAACCCGAACTATAGACTTTTTCACCGACCTTGATATTGGCGCTGGTCGGTACATATTCCATTTTTAAACGTCCCAGATCACCCGTACCCGAGACAATGGCACGCATACCGGTATGTTCCAGACGTACTGACAGTGAATGTTCTTTATCAGACAACAGCATGACCCGACTACTATGCGGATAGACATTGATAATCTGTCCCATGATACCCTTGTCATCCAGTACGGTTTGCCCGACTTTCAGCTCGTTATTTAAACCCCGGTTGATCACGATAATATGCCGTAATGGATCGGCATCGGTACCAATCACTTCGGCAATTTCAATACGCCCATCAATGATCAGCGGCGTGTCCAATAGACCGCGCAAACGGGTATTTTCAGCAGAAAGTTCAGAGATTTTTTGTAAGCGTACCTGTGCCTGTAACAGCTCGGCCTGCATCGCGGTATTTTCCCGACGCAATTGAGCTTCAGACTTGGTTTGTTGATTCAACCACTCTCGCGACAATACCGGATAGCTGGCCACCGCATAAATAGGATTATAAGCAGCGTACAGGACATCCCTTGCAGGTTGAACAACATGCGGCATGCGCCAATCAAAGAAAAGCACCACCAGGCATGTCACCAATGCAATGATAAAAGAGCGAAAAGATGGCGGTTGTCGAGAAAACAGATGTGCTTGCACCCGCCGGATCCTTTTCTTAGCCTACGAATAACATGTCATGATTTGGGTTGTCGAAAAATTCGAGTACCTTGCCGCCACCACGTGTCACGCATGATAGTGGATCTTCTGCCACCACCACCGGCAGGCCAGTTTCTTTGGCAAGCAGCTTGTCCAGGTTACGTAGCAATGCACCACCACCGGTTAACACGATACCACGTTCAGCGATGTCCGAAGAAAGCTCAGGAGGTGTGTGTTCTAGCGCAGATTTCACTGCAGACACGATGTTTTGCAATGGATCAGAAATGGCTTGGGTCACTTCATCTGAATTGACCACAATCGCACGAGGCACACCTTCTGCGAGGTTACGGCCACGAACTTCAATTTCAAGTGGTTTAGCACCTTCATCAGGCAATGCCATACCCACTTCTTTTTTGATCACTTCAGCCGTGGTTTCACCGATCACACAGCCATGCGCCTTACGCACATAGTTAATGATCTGTTCATCAAATACATCACCGCCAATACGTAAAGAATCGGCATAAACACAACCCTGCAGGGAAATGATTGCAATTTCAGTCGTACCACCACCAACATCAACCACCATCGAACCACAAGCCTGCTCGACTGGCATCCCTGCACCAATCGCTGCTGCCATTGGCTCTTCAATTAAACGCACATCACGTGCGCCCGCATTAAACACGGCTTCACGAATGGCACGGCGCTCAACCAGGGTCGATTTACATGGTACACAGACCACGACACGCGGTGCTGGAGTAAATAAACGGTTTTCATGTACTTTGCGAATAAACTGATTCAGCATGGTCTCAGTGACTTCAAAATCCGCAATCACCCCGTCTTTCATAGGACGGATCGCCGAGATATTGGCTGGGGTACGACCTAGCATTTGCTTCGCTTCAAGACCGACTGCCGCAACAATTTTATGTGAACCACTATGACGGATGGCTACAACCGTCGGTTCATTTAATATAATGCCTCGTCCTGGCGCATAAATAAGTGTATTTGCTGTACCTAAATCAATGGCAAGATCGGGCGAAAACAAGCCTATTAGTCGTTTTAGAATCACGGGGACGTTCTCAGTTAAACTTTATATGGACGCAAGGTGGCCACTTTAACTAAATGTGATGATTTGGACAAGTCAATCGCTTATCATAACGCATGATAATTTGAATTTTTTTAATACTGATTAGGTAATATTATGTCTACATCGGATGCACAGCATTCTGCAGATTTAAGTGCAGAAACAGTTTCAGCTATTGCCAACCTCGCACGGTTATCTCTCAATGATACGCAATCTGCTGAATATGCTCAAAGTTTAAATAAAATTTTAGGCATGATGGAAACCCTGAAAGGCATCAATACCGACGGTGTTGAACCCCTAAAAAGCCCTTTCGACCACCCTCAGCCGCTACGTGATGATGTGGTTACCGAAACCAATCATCGTGAGCAATACCAGGCAGTTGCACCTGCTGTTCAGGATGGCTTGTACCTCGTACCGCGGGTGATTGAGTAATTACTACCCAGTTCATTCTTTTTATTAAATTAAACGTAAAGAATTATTTCTCATGACAGATTTACATCGCTTATCCATTCGTGAACTTAGTGAAGGTCTGGCAAATGCCCAGTTTTCATCTCGCGAATTGACTGAACATTACTTAAAGCGCATTGCAAAAATTGATGCACAGGTTAAGGCTTATGTGACGGTAACTGCTGAACAGGCATTAGCTGAAGCTGATGCTGCCGATGCTGCAATCAAAGCTGGCAATGCCTCTGCCCTGACTGGTGTGCCAGTTGCCCACAAAGACATTTTCTGTACCCAAGGCATCAAGACCACTGCCGGTTCAAAAATGCTGGACAATTTTATCTCTCCTTACGATGCAACCGTAGTAGCGAAAGGCAAAGCTGCGGGCCTGGTCACTTTAGGTAAAGTGAACATGGACGAATTCGCGATGGGTTCAACCTCTGAGAACTCATATTACGGCGCAACGGCTAACCCTTGGAACCTGGGTCATGTCCCAGGTGGCTCTTCTGGTGGCTCTGCGGCAGCCGTTGCAGCCGATCTAGCTCCATTTGCAACCGGTACTGACACTGGTGGTTCAATCCGTCAACCTGCATCATTCTGTGGTCTGACTGGTCTTAAACCGACTTACGGTCGTGTATCGCGCTTCGGTATGATTGCTTATGCATCATCATTAGACCAAGGTGGTCCGATGGCGCGTTCGGCAGAAGACTGTGCTTACCTGATGAACGTAATGGCAGGTCATGATGCCAAAGATTCAACCTCAATGGACAAAGATGTTGATGACTATGTGGCAAATCTGAACACTACATCGGTAAAAGGCTTGCGTATTGGTATTCCAAAGCAATACTTCAATGTGGAAGGTCTGGATGCAGACGTAAAAGCACGGGTTGAAGAATCCTTAAAAAAACTGGAAGACATGGGCGCAACTTTGGTTGAGATTGATCTCAATATGACTGAAAGCTATGTGCCGACTTATTACCTGATCGCACCTGCTGAAGCTTCTTCGAATCTGTCACGTTATGACGGCGTACGTTATGGCTACCGCGCAGAAAACCCGGTGGACCTGATGGACCTGTACAAACGTTCACGTTCAGAAGGTTTTGGTGCCGAAGTGCAACGCCGTATCCTAATTGGTACGTATGCCCTGTCTGCAGGTTATTACGATGCTTACTATGTAAAAGCACAGAAAGTACGCCGTCTGATCCAGCAAGATTTCCTTAAAGCATTTGAATCTGTCGATGTCATCGCAGCACCTTCTGCGCCAACGACTGCCTATAAAATTGGTGCGGATTTAACTCCGGTTGAAATGTACCTGGGCGATATTTACACACTTGCAGTAAACCTGGCAGGTCTTCCTGCGATTAACGCGCCTGTCGGTTTTGACCAAAACAACTTGCCAGTTGGCTTACAGCTGATTGGTAATTACTGGTCAGAATCTCAATTGTTGTCTGTGGTACATCAGTATCAACAAGCAACAGATTGGCATACAAAACGCGCTGCAATTGCTGAGGAGAATGCATAATGGCTCAAGCTCAAAAATCGGCTAAACCAAAATCCAACCTGATTGATGGTTGGGAAGTCGTTATTGGTATCGAGATTCACACTCAGCTTGCCACCAATACCAAAATTTTCTCGGGCTCATCGACTGTATTCGGTAATGATCCAAACACCCAAGCCAGCCTGGTTGATTTAGCCATGCCGGGCGTATTGCCGGTATTGAACAAAGAAGTGGTTGATCTTGCGATTCGCTTTGGTCTGGGTATCGATGCTTACATCGACCAGGCGTCTGTGTTTGCACGTAAAAACTACTTCTATCCGGACTCTCCAAAAGGCTACCAGATTAGCCAGATGGACAACCCGATTGTGGGCTTGGGTCATATCGACATCCAGCTTGAAGATGGCACGGTTAAACGCATTGGCGTAACGCGCGCGCACCTTGAAGAAGATGCAGGTAAATCGATCCATGACCAGTTCGAAGGTATGTCAGGCATCGACTTGAACCGTGCAGGTACGCCTTTACTTGAAATCGTATCTGAACCGGATATGCGTTCAGTTGAAGAAGCGGTTGCATACATTAAAGCGATTCACACGCTAGTGCGCTGGTTAGGCATTTCTGACGGTAACATGGCGGAAGGTTCGTTCCGTTGTGACTGTAACGTGTCTTTACGTCGTCCGGGTCAACCTTTCGGTACACGTTGTGAATTGAAAAACCTGAATTCATTCCGTTTCATTGAACAGGCGATCAATGTTGAAATTGAACGTCAAATGGAAATTCTGGACTGGGATGGCACCATTGATCAAGAAACGCGTCTGTTCGACCCTGTAAAGATGGAAACGCGTTCAATGCGTTCTAAAGAAGAAGCGAACGATTACCGCTACTTCCCTGACCCAGACTTGTTGCCTGTGGTGATTGCTGATGAGCAAATCGAAGCCATTAAAGCAACCATGCCTGAGCTTCCTGCTGCACGCCGTGCACGTTTCGTGGCGGACTTTGGTGTGACTGAGTACGATGCACACGTTTTAACGCTTACACGTGAAATGTCAGAGTTTTACGAAGAAGTTGTCGCTGCTGCTGGCGGTGCTGCACAAGGTAAGATTGCTGCGAACTGGGTGATGGGTGAATTCTCAGGTGCTTTAAACAAAGCTGGCCTAGACCTTGCTGATTCTCCTGTGTCGAGTGAGAAACTGGGTGGCATGATCGCACGTATTGTCGATAACACAATTAGCGGTAAGATCGCGAAACAGGTGTTCGGCTTTATGTGGGAAGAAGGCAAAACTGCAGACGAGATTATTGCTGAGAAAGGCTTGAAACAGGAAACTGATACAGGCGCGATTGAAGCAATCATTAAAGAAGTACTTGCTGCCAACGAGAAGATGGTTGAAGAGTATAAATCTGGTAAAGAGAAAGCCTTTAACGGTCTGGTTGGTCAAGTGATGAAAGCATCACGTGGTAAGGCAAACCCTGCTCAAGTCAATGAATTGATGAAGAAATTGATTGGTTAAGTTGATCTTTCTTTAAAAGAAAACCCGCGAAAGCGGGTTTTTTATCATTTTTTAGTTTTTTTCTTCAATTTTTTCTGTTTTCTTCGTTTTTCTTTTTCATGCTTTTGCTTTATTGCCTTAAAAACTTCTTTATTAGGTTTAATTTTTTTCGGCACTATTGCAGCCCATTCAGGTGATCGATTCTTTTCTTTAAGAACGTCCTTTAATGTTTTTACAACTAACTCTGATTTTAAAATCATATTATCATGATCTATTGAGCTAGGATCAAAGCTAAAACCCTCAGGCATTTCGAGAATATTCGTAAGATAGAATTTACCAACTTTTCGGTATCTTTCTAAAAAATTATCTAAGTTAATACTACTTTTTGGGGTCATTAAATTTACACGTGAAATAGCCATGAAAAGCTTTTCATCATTTTTTAAATCCATACCCTCAGATAAATCTTCCAAATAACTAAAATTAGGTCCAATCATCACTTTGTAATGAGCAATATTTTCTTTATCTACCTCAGTTACGATTGATACTCGTAGTTTTTCATCAATATCGTTCTCACCTATTCGATTACGAATAGCATCAAAGATCAATTTACCATTTTCAGGATATTCAAACCCAACACCTAAAATAGGAATATCATTTTCATCTATTGGGTTATATGCAAAAGCTGTACCTTTCCACTTAGCTTTATTCCATAAATCCTCATCTATTAACCCCGAAACGAATAATGTCTTACGAGATTTTTCTTCAAGTGGCTTCAAATCAGAAGATACAGGGTTATCTTGTCCCAATTTAGGTCTTAAGCTTTCTGACTTACCAGCTAATCTATTAATTAGCTTATTTTTTTGCTTCTCATTAGAAATATCGTAATAAGTATATGGCTTTAATGGATCTAAAATATATTGCACTTGATCTGTATCAAAGAAAATTGGTATATATTTTGTATTGTTATTTACGCTCTCATAAATATTTTGAATAATCTGCGTGGTTTCCCATTTAGCACCTAACCCTTTAGGCTCGTTACTAGAATCTTTACTTCGCGCATAATAGATAGGAGAAGCTACTACTAATACAAAATCTGCTTCATCAATTTGTTTGAGCATCCATTTAGCCCATCCTTGTGGTGGAGCTTCTTCATATTGATCGATTTCAGAATCAATCCCTTTAGCACGTAACTCGTTAGAAAATTGCAGAACCTGATCACTAAGTTTTTCACTTTCATGAGCATAACTTATAAAAACTTTAGGAATTTTTGCCATATAATTCAACTTAAAACTTTTTATATTTTAATTATATAGTATCACTCATCAATAGATCACACCAAAAACAACATGACCATCAAAAAAGTATCCTCTATCTCCAAACTCGAAGACTTAGGACGAATTCAACTTTCAAAGTCTTTCTTTATGCGTGACTTCCTCTATAGCGAAATCGCTAATTGGTATGGTGTACCCAACTTCCCCGATCATCCTGAAAAAGCCATCTACACAGGTACACAACTGTGCGAGCAACTGCTCGAACCACTTCAAGATAAATTTGGACGAATTGCAATTCGCTCCGCATATCGCTCACCAAGCGTCAACCAACTTGGCAATGAAAAAGGACACAACTGTGCCAGCAATGAGAAAAACTTTGCCAGCCATATTTGGGACTATCCCGACGAAAAAGGCTACGGCGCAACGGCGTGTATAGTCATTCGTTCATTTCTAGAACTGTATGAAAAAGACCAATCCAACTGGCGACAGCTTGCCTATTGGATTCATAACAATCTGAACTATAGCCATCTACAATTTTTCCCAAAACTTTGTGCTTTTAATATTGGCTGGCATGAACAGCCTGCACGGGAAATTTATAGCTATATTCAACCGAAAGGTTATTTGTTGCGGGGTGAAGCTGTGAATAAAGAATTTGAGAAATTTTATCCTGATTTATTGTAATCATTAATCCCCCCAAATCCCCCTTTTTCAAAGGAGGACTTGCCACGTCATCAATTGATACGCGTGGTTCCCTCTCCTGAGCAAGTTTTAAAGCACTGCTTTAAAATGAAGCGCAAGAAAGGATGAGGGCTAGGGAGAGGATTTTTTTAAATTAATACTCTTCTCTTAAATTTTCTAATTCAGTCGCACGTGCGGCAGTCGCTTCCATGTAACAACTATTGCTATTTACAGTTGCAATCGTCCCTCCATTCGGGTCGGCATAAAAATCGCAATTGGCATCACGATAGCGAATCCAGAGACGCTGAACCTCTTGAAGCTGTTTTTTACGGTTTGCATTCAGCGATGCCATCGTCTGTTTATAGGCATTATTTAACCGTGTATCTTGGCGATCTGTTTCGGCCGCAATACAATCCAGCATATTTGCAGTAACGCCACCTGAGCGATCCATACAATTTGAGTATTGCCGACTCAAATCATTGTCCCCTGCGTACAGCGCAGGAGGAAGTATAAACATACTTAAACCCAATAAAGCAGTGCGTTTGAACATAACAACCCCTATCTTTTCATTTATGTTATTCATAATAAATACCATAATTGAACCCTGGCACGCATGCATTCAATCAGTTATTTCCCTCTTAACTCACCCAACTTATTCCACACATCCGGTGTCAAGAAAGTGACCACCAGTTTATTTAAATCCACATAACGCAGCACACCTTTAAGCTGACTTTTCACTTCAGGATTTTCTAAAATTTCCTCACCGGTAATCCGTCCAAGTTCCTGAAAACTGTCACCCACCGCTTGTACGCCTTCCGCAGCAATTACCGCTTTGGTCTGTGCAGAACATTGCTCTACCAATATACGCTGCAATACTTGGGCTAAATTTTTATCCAGCTGGGTTCTTTGTGCTTCATTCACATTACTGAATTTCTTCAATTCCGGATGTGCAGATAAGGCAACAAAGGTCCATTGCAGCACCGTTGTTTTATCTGCTGCCGTGGTGGATTTCACCAGACAGTTACTCAGCTGCTCGACGGTTGGCCCCGCAATAGCCATTTGGGTGGTAGCCATCAAGGCCATTGCCATTAATCCCCACCGAATTTTAGCTGTAAATCTGCGACGGATAACCTCAGTTTGGCGTGACATAAGCGAATCTCTTTTTTAACAATCAGCTACTTTGTATCATAGACTCGCACCTTGCCCGTGTTATTACTCTGTAATTTATGGCAATACACAAGCCACGGGCAAAAGACCGATATCTGATTAGGTGTATTGAGTGTAAATGTGAGTTTGAGATTAGAAATCCCCGTCTCTGTTCAGCATTTTTTAAGACGCCACTTTAAAAAAAAGGCGAGTGAAAGCATCCTCAGAATGTATTTTAAGGATGCTCGAAAGAGGATGGATTAAGAAGGAAAAAATAGTCCTACTTCACCTGCCTGAGCATATTCTTTGCTCCGGCATGATTATAATTATTGGCCAGGTTTTGCAAAATTTTTACCGCCTGACCTTTGGCATTGGAAAAACGGCTGCTATAACTCGGCACACTGGTTAAACAGCGCGCTACCAGCATCCCTGATTCAGTATAGACACGTGTTCCCTCTGTGCCCTGCAATTTGCCATAGTTATAGGCACGCTGGGCGTTGTTACAGGCATTATTCAGATTCTTACCGCTATTAATATCACGTCGCGCTACCACATAGATTTTCATCTGATGTTGTTGCGGTGTTTCTGCTACCGCAGCTCGAGCTGATGCCGCTGCTAGCTGCTTTTTCTCTGCTTCTTTTTTCTCAAGCTCTTTTCTTTCTAATTCCTTTCGCTCTAATTCTTTACGTGCTGATTCCTTCAGTTCATTTGTCGTCTTTGCGACAGGAGTCTTAGGAGGAGTCATGGTTTTTATCAATGCAGGGGTGGTTTTCTCCACAGCAACCCTGGCTTTAGTTGGACGATAAAAGTTTTTTGCTTGAGAAGGGCTCATGACCTGGGTGAGTAGTCGAACACTACGCGTCTGGCTAGATTTATCAACTTGTCGTTCAGAAGTTGGTTCAATCGAGACAATCCAGCTTTCAGTCAGGTCATCCATACGACACTGATAGGCACCACTACCCTGTACAACACCCCGATTGGTACTCAGGCGTTTGCGCTGGGCAACATCTGCCACGGCACTAAAATTACTTTTATACAGCAGGGAAAATTTACCGCCCTGTTCATGACAATATTGCGTCAGTATCGAACGCGGATACATGGCCTGAGTCGTGTTATTTTTCTGAGCTTGTCCCCAAAGATAAACATAATCTTTTGCACTACCATCACGTTGATTCAAAGCCCGTTTGGCAATCAGTTCTTCCGGACTGGCAAAAGGATGTAACACCTCTGATTTCAACCGATTCACGCTATTACATCCAGCTAAAGCTGCTGCCCCTATTATTAGAATTATTACTTTTAGCTTCACAGCAAATATCTCAACCCCAAAATCCCGTATAACATAGCTTAAATAGCACAAAACAACAAACACAAGATATTGATAACTATAATATTTAAATGGTAAAAAGGCACATATCAGCCTCAACTTTGCTGATTATGCCAAGCTTCATGTGATAAAAATTGACACAAGTATCATTTTTAAATCAGTTCAAATAATAAACAATTCCATTCAGGACTCAAGAAAAAGATAGAAAAAACACATAAAAAACCGAAGAAGGCGGTGAGTCCTTCTCCGGCGGCTTATTCAGGGAACGCTACAGGCCTTTATTATAATGGGTAATAAATTTACCTTTTATCCGCTGTAACATTGCCTGAACAAGATCAGCATAAGAATAATTTCCTCAACGTACACTTGTTATTTTTATACGTCAAACCACCGGAAATTAAACACCATCTTGGCTGGCCCTTAGGATTCTAGACAAGAAAAAAATGTCTGAATACCCCAATATTAGGAGGTTCTGACACGATTTACCTAAGTCATCTGACCAACGGTCAGATCGATATTTTCCATTGGATTTTGTAGACTAAATCGCCATAAAAAAAGCCAAACCTAAAACTGTTTGGCTGATAAAGCAGGATAATAATACGAGAAAAAATTAATCAATATGTGATTCAAATGCTTTCAACCGTTTATAGATCGACATCAGTTCAATAATCGTCGGCCAAGACAGAATCAGATACTGGAAAGATTCCCGCACTTTGCCGAACACATTCAGGATTTGCATCATCAAACCAAGAGTAATTGCCCCTGCTGCAATACTTGGAAACAGAATAAATAATCCGTAAATATTATCTAACTGCAAGTACCAGATCCGAACCATGTTGAAATAAGCATAGTGAAAATACAACCGGAAATAATTCCAGCGTACTCGGCTAAACAGTTCTTGGAGTGTCAGCGGATGTGCGCGATCAGCATAATCTTCGCCATAGACCAGCTCTTTACGATAGGCTGCCTCAACCTTCTGGTTATTAAACTCCAGTCCGGGCAGCTTCATTCCCACCACCATCAAAATAACCGTACCCAATACTGCCCAGCCGATCGAGGCCCACATCAAAGCATGCGGTATTTCTCCTACAATTGGTAAAACTTTCACATGACTAGAGAGCTGATATAAGATCGGCAAGAATGCCATCAGCAACATCAGCGCTTCGATCAAGGAAACACTTAACTGCTCCGTGGTTTTGGCAAAGCGCATGGTATCTTCCTGGATACGTTGTGATGCACCTTCAATATGACGTAACTGCTCCCAATGTGCGGTGTAATAATCATTCATTGCGGTACGCCAGCGGAAGACATAATGACTGACAAAAAACAGGTTAAATACCGCTAAAGTGACATAAACCATCGCAATATAAATAAAGGTTAATGCGCCTTGATACAGCAATGAAACATCCCCACCACCCTTAGTGAGCATTTGTTGAATCTGATCATAAAACGGGCTATACCATTCGTTTAATACGACATTGACCTGTACCCCGAACCAGATATTAAACAGAATAAATGCCGAGCCCCAGACCGACCAGCGCTGCCATCGGTGTCTGGCTTTCCATTGCCAGAACAGCGCAAATATCGTAGTTGCTATGAAATACCAGAGATAGAACCAGATGAATTGAGCTGACCAGAAACGCCCGATACCGATTGTAAGCTTTTCATCAGAATAACCTTCAGGAAAACCCAGATAGGTTCCCCATCCTGATCCGCCACTATGCCAAAGCACAAGATTAATGATAAACCACAAAATCAGGCTGCTAAAAAACCAGACGGGTTGCGGGAAAAATGACTTAAACATGCCGACCCAGTTCTCCTTATGTCTCTTGGTCATCCAAATGACGCATAGTTTATTCTTATTTTAGATTTTTACTGTTATAAAGCATTAATTTTCAATTTAGTGTAAAAAAGGATAGAAAGATATCGAGTCTCTAGAAAATTATTTTTATCATTCAGCTCTGCGTTATGATTTTCCTTATATTCTCGATTTTTATCATTTAGCCGAGCGATATCAAAAAACAGAAAAATCATAATATTTTTGACCTTTCGTTATTTTGATAGACTTTTTTATGCCTGTTATCTGTCGGGTTTATGTAAAAGAACTTCATGCTTCTGAGCACTGCGAGAATAGGATGAAAATCAGACATACTGCATGTCTTCTAGGTATCTTTAATCTAAATAGAGCACTACTCCCTATTTGAATAAGTCATTGATCAAGTTCTCAGTTTTTGAAGAAACAGTTAAATTTTCAAAAATCATGCTATGATTTAATTATCGAAAAGTAATCTTATTTTGGAAAAAACTATGGAAAGTTCAGTAATTGAATTACTTAAACCGGTGACTCTACAAAAAGAAAACTGCGACCCTATTATTTTTGAAGCCGGTACTGTTTTGAAAGTGGTCATGCAGACTCCAACCAGTCTTCTGGTCAGTAATGATGATGACTTTAACTTTACAATTCCTTTAAAAGACAAAAATGAAGTGTGGCGAGAGATCTGAGTATTTTTATCTTATGCAAATAGACGGGTTGTATCTGAGTTTGGTTTTTTAACTTACTTATATGATACGACCCTTAGCTTCTCTCCGCTTTGATTGCTCTTTTATTATTTTTTCAAAAAATTATTTCTTGCCTCTTCTGTCATCATTTACTGATTTTAAATTGGCTCATATGCATTTAAGCGAAAAATTCTTTTTAATTAAAACATCACTTAATTTTTTGGCCTATGTAAGATCACTGATGATCTGTTTTTCCGTCTTTTGTATCTGCTCTGTCCTTGCAATGACACCTTTACATCTCTTCTCTGTTTAGCTCAATTTCATCTAACACCTACGCTTCGATTCAAAAAAAGAATATTCAAGTTATTTTCAGAGTTTAGTCATAGAACTGGCGTTCGTCTTTCTCCGATTTTTTATCCTCTGATAAAATTTATCAATAAGAATTAAAAAATAATCTGAGATGCTAAATTAAGAGGCTGTTTAAATTGTATAGCTCTGCAATTGGTCCCAAGAAAATTTGATAATACGAAATTTCCCTCTAGCCAATATTAGTATTTTTTCTTTTAAGACAGCTTAGCCAATTTTAAAAATTATTAATTTTCATAAACTTAAGTTAAATATTTTAATTATATATACCTGATTTATAAATTTATTTAGATTATTCTATTTAAAAAGATCTCAAAATTACATCTCCCTCATATATTTAAAAATAAAAAAATAAATTAATAATAAATACTATATTCTAAAAAATTAATTAAAAAATACATATTCAAAAATAACGATTAAATAATAAATCTTATTATGTAAAATCCTGAAAAACAATCAATCCAAGAAAATCTTAAAATATAAAATCCTCATAATTTATTTTTAAAATTTATTAACAATACTGGATTTCTACCAAAATATTTCTAAATCTTACAAAGTAACTGTACTTGTTAAAAGTGTTTCGTTTCTGCACTTAAAGCCAGTCTGTTAAATTAAATATGTTATAAATTTAATCAAAGCAATGACCATTCAGGTAATTCTAACTTTTAAATCAATTTAACTTCAGAGGCTTAGGTAGTATTTATGTCGACTCTAAAAGAAGATCAAGACCTAGAAGATTCACTTGCTACATCTTCTTATATATTACCTCAAGTGATTTTAAATCAACTCAAACCTATTATTTATTCTCATAAAATTGTTTTATTTCTTGATATTGATGGAACCATTTCTGAATTCCACCCAGATCCAGCAAAAAGTATAATTAAGAGCGAAACCTTAAATACTTTAAAAGAGTTACAACAATATATTCAGCTAGTATTAGTGACCGGTCGCTCAATTGCACAAGCCCAAAAACTTATTTATCCATTTGACTGGAATATTGCAGGCTCTCATGGTCTGGAATTAAGCTATCAATCGCGTTTAAGCAAGTTGATTGATTTAAATCCTGAACAGTTTGAATTATTAAAAAATTATATTACAGAGCATAGTAATAATATTCCTCAGACTCGAATAGAAATTAAAGACTATTCAGTCGCCCTGCATTTTCGTGAACACCCCCATTTAGAGCATCAAGTGCATGCATTTGCCTTAGATTGTCTCGCCCATTTTCAGAATTTTGAACTTAAGGCTGGAAAGTTTGTATTTGAACTGGTGCCCAAAGGTGCAAATAAAGGTTCAGCTATCCAACAAATCATTCAGCAATATTACTTAAATGATCATTACCCCATTTTTATCGGCGATGACCTGACCGACGAAGCCGGTTTTCAAGTCATCAACACATTCAAAGGCTGCTCTATCAAAGTCGGTACAGGCAACACCGTGGCACAACATCGCCTCGAGAACGTGACTCAAGTACAGGCTTTTCTAGCAGAATTTTTAGAAATACTGAAAGCACAACAACAATTATTATTGGAGAAATTACATGTCGAAACTCATAGTGTTATCAAATCGTGTAAATCTACCTAAGTCAGACAATACACAGGCAGGTGGATTAGCGGTGGCATTGCAGGATGCTTTGCAGGATATAGGCGGTATCTGGGTTGGCTGGAATGGATCCCGAGTTGACCAGACAAAAGAGCAGAAGTTTCAAATCCTGAAGCATCAAAATGTTGAATATCACACGAGTCCATTGACTGAATCCCAATATCAAGGTTTTTATTGTGGTTTTGCCAACAATGCGTTGTGGCCACTGATGCACGACCAGCATCAGCTTGTAGATTATCAGCCGCAGGATTTTAAAATCTATCAGGATGTCAATTTGCGTTTTGCCAAGCACCTGAAACAGGTGGCATCTCCACATGACATTATCTGGATCCATGATTATCATTTTTTAAGCGTGGCGCATTATTGCCGTAAACTGGGCATGCGTAACCGTATTGGCTTTTTCCTGCATATTCCCTTTCCTGAACTAAGGCTCTGGCAGACTTTAGCCGCCCATCGCGATCTGGCACATCATTTGGCCAACTACGATGTACTGGGTTTGCAGACCTCTCGCGATCAGGAAAACTGTCTGAATTTCCTTGAACAGACCTTAAAAGTGCAGCATCGTCACAATGAAATCCTGAATTATCAATCTCGGAAGATTCATGTGAAATGCTATCCGATTGGTGTACATCCTGTGCAACTACAGAATCAGGCCTCAGATACTCATCTGGAAAAGCTTCCCTTTGATCTGGATACAGTGCAGCCGTATAAGACCATCATTTCAGTTGACCGGATTGATTATAGTAAAGGCTTATTGGAGAAAATCGGATCGTTGCAGAGCTTGCTGGAAGATCAACCGGAGTTTAAAAATCAATTCCAGCAATTACAAATTGCCTGCCCGTGCCGACTGGATGTAGAAACCTATAAGAACCTGTATACGCAATTTAAATCTGCCGTACATGAACTCAATAGCCAGCATGGCACAGCAGACTGGTTACCCTTCGATTGCAGCTATGACACCTTGGGCCATGAGGCCTTGATGCAACTGTATCGTAAGGCAGATATTTGCTGGGTAAATTCGATCCGGGATGGCATGAATCTGGTCGCCAAGGAATATATTGCAGCACAAGACCCTTTAGATCCAGGTGTCTTAATTTTATCTAAATATGCCGGTGCTGCTGAACAAATGAAAGAAGCCTTACTGGTCGATCCTTATGAGCATGACAGTATGGCCAAAGCCTTAAAAAAAGCACTGCGCATGTCTAAATCAGAACGTTTAGAGCGCTATCGTTATTTAAGCCAAGGCTTGAAAAATTTCGATATTATTCGCTGGCGTGATCAGTTTATCACTGACCTGAAAAACTCACAAAGCTTGCGGATCTATCGCCCGGTGGCTGCAGGAGCTTCAAACCAGTTCAGTATGCATGCCTAAATTTTTAAGTAAAAAAACACCAGCATTAAGCTGGTGTTTCGTTTTGAAGAGGAGCCACAATCTCTTCGCTTTGTTGTACTTCGCTTGGGTCTGCAGTGAGATGATTCAAAATCACAATACTCAATAGACCAATCGCAATGACGCTAAATACCAGACTCAATCCGATGATTTCACTACCAAAGCCGACCAATGCTGGCCCAATCAACGAACCTGTATAAGCAAATACCGATACATAAGACAATGCCACATGTGAAGCCAAAGTTTTCTGACGTCCTGCACGGGAAAACATCAGCGGTACAATGTTGGCACTACCTAAACCTAAAATCGCATAGCCGACCAACACCACTTGCCAGACTGGCGCAAAGACTACGGTTAATAAACCGGTTGCAGCCAATAGTGCGCTTAACAGAATCGTATTTTTTTCACCAAACTGCTGAATAATCAGGTGTCCACTAAAACGTCCCAGTACCATCAAACCAGCAAAGAAACTGTAAGCCAGACCGGTTTGCGCCGCAGGCAGGCTGAACTCAGTAGCAAGATAAATACCACTCCAGTCCATAGCTGCACCTTCCGAAAGGAAAGCCACAAAACAGATCAGACCAATACCTAAAATTGCCCAGGTCGGCGCTGCTTTTTTCACCGGCTGTTCTGATGATGTTTCTTCTACTGCTGTTTTTGGCTCAGCACCCAAGCTAAAAGGAACAGCAAATAAGGCAATAAGCAGCAAAATTACACTGACAATCACCGCACCGGTTAAAGGCGCCAAGCCAAGTCCCATTAACATGGTCATGCCCAGTACGCCTGCCAGACCACCTAAACTACACACTCCATGAAAACCCGACATTAAACTTTTACCGAGTTTTTTCTCAATCTGTGCAGCCTGGATATTGACAGTCACACCCAAAGCACCGGCACTGGCACCAAAGAAAAACAGGCTGATTGCCATCATTAAATGATTCGGACTATAAGCCAGAGCAGGCAGAATAAACAAAAATGCACTGAGAATTACAGCCAAAACAGTACGGCAACCCAAGGCATTGGCCAGTCGGCCGGCCAGCGGCATCGCCAGCATTGAACCGATTCCGGCACACAGCAATAACAGGCCAAAATCAGCATGATTTAATAACAGGCGCTGCTGTGCATATGGAATTAAGGGTGCCCAAGCCGCAGTACTAAAGCCCAAGCTAAAGAAGCACAACGCAGTCGCTATTTTCTGCCATAGATATGGTGATGGAGACTGAATTCGAGAAAGCAGTGTTTGATTGAACATTGTATTACCAAAAAAGAAGGCTCAGGCATCCATTACCGATCATCCATAGAAAAACCCCACAGACTTATAGCTAGAATGTATAAGTCTGTGGGGCTGAATTTGCGTGAATTATAAACAGAATAAATTTAAATGGAATAGTTTTTAGACACGAATTTTAAGATTTTTTACAAGTATCTGATTGTATAAAATTTATAGTTTTATGCTTTTATTTGCATAGGCTGATCGGTTTTTTCGTGGCCTGCTTAAGCTCAAGTTTTTGCAGAAAATGGGCAAAACCTGCAGCAATTTTTGAGCTAAGACGACTGCTGGTAGTGACTCTCAGCTGATTCGACCAGACAATCTGCGCGTCAGCTTTTTCTAAACGACGGATGAAATCGACATCTTCATGACAGTCCAGTTGCTGAAACCCATTGACCTGTATATAAGCCGAAGCTTTAAAACACAGGTTTGCGCCATGAACATGCCGATGTCCCATGCTGTCCTGATAATGTCGGAGATAAGCCTGACGGGTTTTCCGGCTTAAATGATCCCATTGATCCAGCTCGACCACACCACAAATCGCATCGGTGGGTTGATGCTGTAACATCATCTGAAACCAGTCACACTGTACGAATGAATCGGCATCGGTACAGCAAATCCAGTCACAGCCCTGCTCGATCATTTGCTGAATCCCCAAATGGCGTGCCTTACCGACATTTCGGAAGTCGCAGCTCATAGCCGGAATGCCCATTTGCTGAACTTTAACGGCGGTGCTATCAGTACAATGGTCCAAGACCACGAGAATCTGGATTTCAGGAAGATTTTCTATTGTTTTAAAATATTGAAAAAAATAAGTTTGTGCTGATTTTAAGGCTAACAGACAGCGTTCAATATAGGCTTCTTCATTACAGGCCGGAATCACCACACCGATTTTTTTCATCTTAAACCCTCCTGCTCTGCTACGGATTGCGCTGAATTCATCCAGAGATCTATCAAAAAATCGGAATCCTGCAAACTTAAACGATGGGAATAGTTTAAATGCGCTTTGAGATACTGATGGACATCTTCACCATTTAGGCTAAATCCCGAGATTGGCGCGCGCCAATGACAACTCAAGATACATCCGCCCGGTTCCAGTGCAGTATGCAGCCATGTCAGCACCTGTTGCAGAGCAATCGGGTTCAAATAATATAAAATCTCACTGACGACAATGAGCTGAAATTTCTGTTCGGGCAAATCATCTGGCACGATCCGCTGTAACACCTGTACATGCGGATAAGCTTGTAAACGCTGCTGCGCCAAATGGATCGCAGTATTATTGGCATCCAGACACATTAAGCTATTTGTCCGCCGCGCCAGTTCCTGACTAAAGATGCCATTACTGCAACCAATCTCAATCGCGAAGTCAAACTGCAAGTGCGGCAAGATCGCCAGACAAATCTGCCGTTTGCGCTGTTCATACCAACGCTGTTCATATTGCCAGGGATCTCCCTGATTCAGTGCATATAAGGCATCGAAATATTCCTGATCATAGGCTGCTTTACTGTTCATACAGATACACCTCCCAGGGCTGTAAAATACGTTGTAATGCCTGCTCTGGCAGAATCGGTGATTGATCTATCGTCGGATCAAGCTCGATCTGGCTCTTAAAACACCGCGCAGCTCGAGACTTATATTGTAATTCTTCCTCAGTTAATTTGAGTTGATGAGCGACGGTCCAGGGAATTCTGGTATCTCCAGGTGTTGCCCAATGCCATGCCCAAATCAAGACCTGAATACAGGGCAAATGAAGTTCAGTGGCCAGCTGCTGTGTGACCTGCCCCGTAATTTCATGATCTGGATGTCCATCATGAACAAATGTGCTAATTAACACATCATTCGGTTGCAGATAAGATTGCAGATGCTGTTGCAACACATCCCGCTGTTCGGCCACCTTGCCATCTTGAATATCTAAAGCGATCCGCAAGATATTCTGTTTTAAAGGTAACGCTTCTAAAGCTGCTCGCGTTTCAGCAGGACGAATCTGGTTCAACTCTTCGGGAGTATACAGACTAGAGCCGGGATGACTGGCTGTCCCATTGGTAACGGCAAAAAGCATGATCTGATAGCCAAGTTTGTCCAGACGCTGAATCAGGCCTCCACAGCCCAAAATTTCATCATCAGGATGAGGGGCAATGATGCAGACTCTGGCATCTAGAGGAATAACCTTAGGAATATCAAATTCCGGCATCTGTTGCAGGATCTGACAGGAACGCCATTCTTCAAGTCTTGTGCCTTCACCATGGATGACACGATCCCCTACAATCTCATGTCTTATAACGTCCATAATTGTTCCTCCTGTGCAGTCAGCTCGCCAATCCGCTCCAAGTCAAATGCAGCATGACTTTGACGAATAAATACCGGAAGATCTGCTGCAAGCCGAGCGAAATGCGGATGCTCACAATACGGCCCAGCACCAAGTGCCTTACCTACATGAGTTAGTACATTTAAGGCAGTCGCTTCCACCTGAGCACGTAGGCTACGAATCTTTAACTCATGTGCGTGTTGCGGTTGCTGATCAATCAATGCAGCAACTTGATAAAATAAGGACTGTGTCGCTAAAAGCTCCCGACTAATTTCACCGAGATACATGGCCTTATAGGCATGCGGTTTTAACAATACTGCCTGTCTTAAATATTCAGCCAAACGCACGGTTGCGCCATACCAGCACGCGGCCACACCTGCGGCGCCATGCCAGAATCCGGGCCGATCCAGATAGGCATTTGGAGCTGCGACTTTTTCCACCTCAACATGATCCAGTTCCAGCCGGGCAGTCAAGGTATGCTGCATGCCCACTGCCTGCCAGGTATCCTGATGATGCTGAATGCCTTCTTGCGACAAATCTAGAATCAGTAATTGTGAATATTGCTGCTCATCACGGTGAGTCAGCAGACCGTGTTGCACCCAGACCGATGCAGAACACCAGGGCTTAATTCCGCTTAGCTTTCCTGCTTGCAATGTTAAAGGTTTGGGACCGCCTTCTGCCGCCCATACTGCCCATAAGCCTTTTTGTTCTACCGGAATATTCAGTTCATGCAGAATAGCTAAAGCATCTAAATGCGATTCATACAGTTTGCCCAGGCTCAAATTGCTTGCCGAAACCTGACTAAGCATCTGCCAGCGTTTTAAGGTAGCTCCAGAAGCGGGATAAGGCACTTGAGCGGAAATCTCCACCAGCTCCATTAAAGTGTGGTGAATTTTTTCTTGTAGCTCCAGAGGAGAAGTTTCAAATCTTTGTAATATTGAACCGAGGTTCATGCATGCGGTTCCTCATAAAATTCGGAGAATATTTTTGTGTTTTTTTAAAGTCAGTTATTTCAGTTAGTGAGAAAGCTTACGCATTTGTTTCAAACGTGTAGTTAATCCTAATACCTTACGTCTTGCATTAATCTCCTCTTCATTGAAACAGAGTTGCTGCATGAGTTCAGCTAAAGGCAAATGATTATGCTCAATGAGATAAATGTCCTGTTCTCTGCTCCATTTGGCTTGCTGAACTTGTGCCAACAACTTTTTGACATCCGGTTTCACCATCTCTTCGTCCATATAAAAACCGGGAGGATAGAAGCCGGAGCCTCTACCCTCCAACATAATAGGAGGGGTGGTTTAAGCAGGAATTGCTTCCGCAATCGCTTCACGCGCCCAAACACGATGGTTCAAGATCAAAGTCTTGAAGCTATCTTGTACTGCTGCAAACTGCCCATTTGCCAAGGTTCCTTCATCGCTAACCAAGCGTAAATGTTCAATCAGCTTGCCTTTATCGCCCAAGAACACGATTGGTTTTAAATGTTTGTAGGCTTCCAGTAGATAATGAGTCGCTACACCATCTTTCATCACCACATCGTAATTGTCACCGTCAGCAATCACCACAGCATCATAGGCGATGGATGGCTCTGCTTTTTGCATACCATCGGAAGGAATCACCTCGCCTTGCTGACCCAGTACCGGACCCGGTTTTGGGGTCAGTACATCGACCACAGCACCTTCTGATTCTGCCCAGGCTTGAACAGCTTTGATACTGGCCTCATTGGCCTTGTCGTGCACCAGTAGCGCAATTTTGCGTGCCTTAATATCTTCAGGTTTAAATGCCTCGAAAGATAAGCGTGGTGAAATCTGCACATCTGGCAATGTTGCTGCCTTTTTCTCTGCCGGAATTTCAATGCCCAATTGATCAGCAACTTGCTGAGCCAAGTCCAAATCGATATTGCAGAGCACTTCCAGAACTTCACGCTCACGAATATATTTACGTTCCACCTTGCTCAGCTCGAAGACATAGGCATCGACAATATGCTTTTGCTCATGAGGTGCCTGACTGCGATAGAAAAGGCGGGGCTGACTAAAGTGATCACTGAAAGATTCACTGCGCTGACGAATCTTGTGTCCATCAATACGCTCCTGATAGCTTTCAAAACCACCACCTTGTGCTGCGGACGGAGTTTCAGCCGGCCAGTTATTGTCAATCGAATTCGGCTCATAACTGGCTTGACCGGTATGCACAATACGCTGATGTAGACCGTCACGCTGGTTATTGTGGAATGGACAAACTGGCTTGTTGATTGGAATCTGGTGGAAGTTCGGGCCACCTAAACGGCTGAGCTGAGTATCGGTATAGGAGAACAGACGTGCCTGCAATAACGGATCATTGGTAAAATCCAGTCCCGGTACGATATGTCCCGGACAGAATGCCACCTGCTCGGTTTCACCGAAGAAATAATCGACATTACGGTTCAGTACCATTCTGCCAATCGGTGTCACTGGCACCAGTTCTTCCGGAATAATTTTGGTTGGATCCAGCAAGTCGAAGTCGTACTTCATCTCATCTTCTTCTGGAACGACCTGTACACCCAACTCCCATTCCGGATAGTTACCGGAGGCAATCGCTTCATATAAGTCACGACGATGGAAATCCGGATCTTTACCCGCCAGTTTTTGTGCTTCATCCCAGACCAGTTGGGCGAGACCCTGTTTTGGCGTCCAGTGGAATTTCACAAAAACCGCTTTATTCTCGGCATTGATAAAACGGAAAGTATGTACGCCAAAGCCTTGAATGGCTCTTAAATTACGCGGAATACCCCGATCCGACATGGCCCACATCACCGCATGTGCAGATTCAGGCACTAAGGAAACAAAATCCCAAAAAGTATCATGTGCAGATGCACCGGTAGGAATCTCGGTCTGAGGTTCAGGCTTGACTGCATGCACGAAATCCGGGAACTTGATCCCATCCTGAATAAAGAATACCGGGGCATCATTCGCCACTAAATCAAAGTTACCTTCATCCGTATAAAACTTGGTCGCAAAACCACGAATATCACGTACCGTATCTGCTGAACCACGCGGGCCCTGTACGGTAGAAAAACGCACAAATACTGGCGTTTGCACACTGGTATTGGTCAGGAAGCCTGCCTTGGTCAGTTTTTCATTCCCCGGATAAGCCTCAAAATAGCCATGTGCGCCGACACCGCGGGCATGCACAATACGTTCAGGAATTCGTTCATGGTCAAAATGGGTAATTTTTTCCCGAAGAATAAAATCTTCGATCAAGGTCGCACCGCGAACGCCTGCCTTGAGGCTGTTCTGGTTGTCGGAAATTTTAACCCCTTGATTGGTGGTGAGTGCCTGCTCGGTCGCATCACTGCGATATGCGTCGAGCTGCTCACTTTTTTTATTGCTATTTTGTTTGTCTAAACCGTCTTTACCAGTCGCGGGGCTATTTGCCTTAATTTTCATGATGTATTCCTTGCTGAGCTTGAGTTTAGTGCAGATATTTTTGGTCTATCTCAAAGTCGCTTGAGCTGATATGTTGCATGGCTTGACCAATCAAACTCATCCCGCGATTCAATCTGCTACAGCCGATCCTGTATCAGCCTTACATTTCTTCTGAATATGCTGACTCGAAGCATTTTTGCTTTTCTGGGAATATTGTTATTGGTTTCGCCTGTGTCCTAACATAACTGCATTTGAGAAAGAGATTTATTATTGTTTGTAGTGCCTTGTTTAATTAAGGCAGCATTGTGTTATTTTTTATAAATTTCGGGTTTACTAATGATTCAGATTTTCATCTAAATTGTTTATTTAAAATAAAATATTAAAATCTTAAAGAGATATTTCGAAATAAAAAATTAGTGTAGTGATATGTGATCTTGCTCATAAATAAGCGTCATAACCCAAAACGATGTTTCAATCCTGAAATGATTAGGACTTTTTTAGAAGTTCAATTTGCTATGAGAAATTAATATGCTACCGCTGAAGATGGTCAGAACTTGACAGATTTAAATAGTTACAATCCCGTGCCCTGCTTATACATAATGACTAAACTTCCTGCCTTTATATTGATCTAATATCTATAACTTATAACCACTTAAATCTCTTAGCCTGTTCAGATCAAATACAAAGTCATAGAGATCATTTCATCTCTTGGCTCGGGCTTCGACTACATCCGACTTTATTTTAATACACCGTATCGCGTTAAGTTTGAAGGAGTAAGAGCATGGCCTCTTCTAAAAAAGAATCTAAAGCAATAAAAATTGATATCGGGATTTCGCATGATGATCGCGCCAAAATTGTCGAAGGTTTATCCAGACTTTTAGCAGACAGTTATACCCTGTATTTAATGACCCATAATTTCCACTGGAATGTCACTGGCCCCCAGTTCAATAGCCTGCACACCATGTTTATGACTCAATACACCGAGCAGTGGAATGCGCTGGACGTCATTGCTGAACGTATTCGGGCTTTGGGTTTTGCAGCACCCGGCACTTATAAACAGTTTGTGAAACTCACTTCTATTAAAGAAGTCGAAGGTGTGCCTAAAGCTGAAGAAATGATACGTTTACTGGTAGATGCACATGAAACTGTGGCACGTACTGCCAGAAGTATTTTCTCGATCATTGAAGAAGCCAATGATCAGCCGACTGCTGACATTCTCACGCAAAGACTGGAAGTCCACGAAAAAACGGCCTGGATGCTGAGAAGTAATCTGGAACAATAAAATCGGATCGAATCTTTGAGATCAAGCTTATTCACAGGATGAAATAGAAACTTGCGGCAGTGCCATTAAAGTTCGGCTTCATCCTGACGCTTTGATTAGATATGATTTACCGGCGTTCAATGATTAGATCAACCTGAAAGACAGAATCATTAAAATTAAACCATCAAAATTTAAGGATGTAGGCAATCGCGTACATCCTTTTTGAATGACGCGTTTATTTCAATCTCAGGCATGGAAATAATTTAAAGGCAGTTTTAAATAAGAAATCCCGTTGTCTTCCGCTTCAGGAAATTGGCCCTCCTGGCTCCTTACAGTACAGCTTAATCTTGATGCGGATTGCTCGAATCACTTTCAATCCGGCCATCGACCAGATTAATGGTGCGATCACAAGTGGCGGACAGGCGCGGATCATGCGTGACTAAAAGTACGGCGCAGTCGCGTTCACGATGCACTTTACGAAACAGTTCAAACATATCAGCCGCGGTCTGGGTATCCAGATTACCTGTCGGTTCATCGGCCAATAATAATGCCGGCTCAGTAATCAAGGCCCGAGCAATGGCCACCCGCTGCTGCTGTCCTCCGGACAATTCATTCGGTTTACGTTCAGCAAATTTTTCCAGCCCCACTGCCGCTAGTAAATCACGTGCGCGTTGCATTGCCTGCTGATTCGGTTTGCCATGCGCCATCATTAAAGGCATGAGAATATTATCCAGTGCACTAAATGCCTGAATCAGATGGTGAAACTGAAATACAAATCCGATGCTGTTGCCGCGCAGCGCCGTACGGCCGGTATCATCCATCGCACTGGTAGGTTGTCCCAACAAATACAGCTCGCCACTCGTTGGTTTATCCAGCAGTCCCAGAATATTCAGTAAGGTACTTTTTCCAGAACCGGAAGGGCCAATAAGTGCAGCAAAGTCGTTGCGATCAATGCGCAGGTCAATGCCATGCAAAACCTCAACTTCATTGGGCTGTCCAATGTTATAAGACTTGCGTAGCGCTTCCAGACGCAGAACTTCCTGAGATTGCTCAGACATGACGAATCGCCTCCACCGGATCGAGTGCCGCAGCCCGGCGTGATGGCACCGCTGCAGCCAGTACGCCTGTTAATGTTGCCAACAATAGCGCCAATATCACCAGTTCAATCGATATCGGAATATAGAATAATCCCGGCCCAAAGTTATTAAATACCCAAACCAAGCCATAACTGACTATGCTGCCCAGCACTGAACCGAGCAAGCCAAAGATTGCGCCCTGAAACAGAAAAACCCTCAGGATTTGCGATTGGGTCGCGCCTGTCGCCCGCAAAATACCAATTTCCCGGGTGCGCTGCACCACACTAACGGACATAACGCTGGCGATCCCGAAAGCCACCGAAATTGCGACAAAGACAATGATCATATTGGTGGACAGGCTTTGTGCAGTAATGGCATTCATCAATTGTGCATTGGTTTCAATCCAGCTTTCGGCTTTTAATGAGGTCAGGCGTCCGACTTGTGCGGCAACCTGGTCTGCCTCAAAAATATTGGCAATGGTCAGATCAATGACTGTTACGCCACCCGGCAGACCGAGTAAGGACTGCGCCTGCTTGAGATCCAGATAGACATAACGCGCATCCAGTTCGCGCACGCCCAGCTCAAAAATACCAGCAATATTCACCAAGGCACTATTCTGTTGGCCGGTATCCAGCCGCAACTTGCTGCCGACCTGAACACCGAGGTCTTTGGCCAATTGACTGCCGATCAGTACATCATCCGCGCCAACCCGCAACTGACCACTGGTTAAATATTCTTTTAATGGAATGATCTGCTGATAACGCTCCAAATTCATCCCAACCAAGGCCACGGATTCAATCGCATCACCGCGTTGCACAAAAGCAGGCCCAGACACCACCGGCGAGACAGCGGTCAGTACGGGTAACTGATCCAGCGTTTCAGTAATCTGTTGCCAATTGTTGATCGAACGCAGGCGCTGTGCCCGTTTGTCTTCCTGCAATAATTGCACGGTCCCGGCGGGAGGTGACACAATCCGGTTGACTTCATCCGGTGACAACAGACGAATATGTGCCTGTGTACCTAAGGTTCGTTCGACAATATTGGCTTGCAGCCCCTGAATCAAAGCGGTGATAAAGACGATCACCGCTACGCCCACGGCAACCCCGATGGTAATCATGATGGACTGCGCGCGACCCTCGCGCAAAAAACTGACCGCGATTTTCCATTCGATCCAGAGCCGCCCGAATAAATTTTTCAATCGAAGTTCACCGGTAATTCATTTTTGCTATTGGCCATATCAGCAGAATTCTGCAATGAACTCTGTTGTGGTTTTAAGCGAACTCTGGTGCCATCTTCCAATGAAGATTCCGCATCTGCCAGCACCTGATCGCCCTCGCTCAACCCGGATTTCACTTCCGACATGGCCAGGCCACGCAAGCCCAAAGTAATCTGCTGACGCTGTATTTTTCCATCACGTACCATTAAGACCACGGCTTTATCTCCCTTGATACTGCTTAAAGCATCATTCGGAATAGCCAGAGCCCGTGCTCGTTTGGCCGTCTCGACATTCACCGATACCGTCATGTCCTGACGCAGAAAATCTGGTACGGGATTGACAGTTAACCTGACTTCTACCGTACCTCGCTGTGGATCGATACTTGGTGCAATAAAATTGATCCGGGCCGGGAAAGACTGATCCGGATAGGCATCGCTAATCACGGTGGCATTTTGCTGCAAGGCCAGTTGCGGTAAATTCCGCTCATCTAGCGGTACCCGGATTTCTGTATTCCCTGTTAACGCAATGGTAAATAAAGTTTGTCCCGGCTGAACCAGATCACCCGGCTCGACATCGCGTGTCAATAATGTACCGGCGACCGCAGCCCGAATCTTGGTTTTGGCCAGTTGAGCCTGTGCCACCGCCAGCTGTTCCCGAAGCGATGCTTCTTCGACTTGACCCGCAGCCAATGCTGTTGCTTTTACCCGGGCTGTCTCATAATTATTGCGCGCGACTCGTTCCGCTTCCACAGCCTGTTCGACTTCTTCCCTCGACAGGATGCCGGCTTCTGCATTACGTCTACGTGCTGCTTCTCGGCTGGCCTGCTCCAGCTGGGCTTTGGCACTGGCCAGTTCTGCTGCAGCCTGTGGCCGTCGGCTGCTTGCCAATTCAGTCAATGCCAGCTCGGCCTGTCTGACTTGGGCCAGCAATTCATCCGAATTCAATACCACCAGCAGATCACCTGGTTTAACCTGATCGCCTTCCTGCACCAGACGTTGCAGAACCACACCGCTAATTTCACTACCCACCTGGGCACGCGAGACTGTCGCAACACGTCCGGTCGCGACAACATTTTGTACTAGCGGCATGGCACTCAGCGTGTAACTAGGCACTACAGGCCCCTGCCACCAGCGAAATAGAGCAAACCCTACTGCCAATAGCAATACGATAATGAGCAAAATTTTATAGCGGGCAGCGCGCAATGAGAATCTCCGATTGATTCGTCTAATTTAAAATAAGAAAGTCAAAACTGTATTTGTTTTTTTCCTAAGGTTTAATTTACAACAAGTTTCTAATTGGAATTATAGGTATTTTGTTGAGTTTGAAAAGAATGTTGAATTCCTGTCCGCTTTTTTTTAGCTAGCCCTGTTTGATATCAGACTAGTCCATCTTTGGCAGATTCAGACGCGGGATCAGGTACCAGAAAATTGTATTGAGTTTAAGGAAATGGAGATGTGATCAAAAAAAACAGGCTTGATCGTGATGGATCTAGCCTGTTCAATCGTTTGGGTGTTAATTGGATATTAGTTAAATGTTAAACAGTACGACGCAATGGCTGATCACGTTGCGCCAGACTTTCGCCCATCGGCACGAGTCGTCTATCAGGATCAATCTTTTGCCAAGGCAGGTCATTCGGGTCTGCTTTCATGGCACCAGGCGCTTTCGCGACCAAAATGGCAGCAGCCATGTCCTGAAAATCTGCACGAAAATGTACCGAGCTTTTCACCACGATAATCGATTTATCTTCAGGCACAACACCAAAAATTCTAAACATCTTACGATCGAGCAACTGGGCTTTGTAGGAACTGACTGCAATTTCAATACCATCTATTTCCAGTAATACACTCGGGCCGATATCCGCCTCAACGCCATGCATCATGGGCCCGCCATAGCTGAATTTCCCATCGCTATAGGCTTTGATTTTAAATTCAGCGCTAAATAGAGCATCCCCCGCAATACCTGATGTTCCGCCCAATTTCGCATAAAAATGCTGACCAAGCTCAAGCTGATAGGCTTGTTGCACCACCGCAGGATCAACAATAAGCCCAATCAGTGCATTTTTAACCTGATGTCGATGTAGCGCCGATAGCATCCCGGTCGTATTCGAATCACCACCGGCTCCCGGATTATCCTGAGTATCTGCAATCACCACGGGTCTGGTCGAATGATGCTGTTGATAAAGTTGAAGTGCCTGCAGCACGGCATGATCTGGTGATAAAAAATCCATATTCCAATGCGCTTCTTGTTGCAGCACATGGTCGATATAGCGTTGCATGGCCTGATCTAACTGCTCAGCGTTTTCACTATAGCCCCAGATACAACCGCCACATTCCTCAAAATCTGCCGCCGGAAAACCCGGCGTAAAATTCATCTGGACAGGATTATTTTGTTCTAGCTGTTCGAGTAAATTCATACAAGACTGGGTAGGTTCCAGCTCGGTACATTGTGCATTCAACGCAATCAAAAACGGTAGCTTGTACATTTTCTTATACAGTTTTTTGCCCTCGAATATTTGATTCAGCAGTTGGGCACAGCGTTGTCCAGTTTGGGCCATATCTACATGCGGATAAGTCCGATAGCAAATCAATGCATCACTATGAGCAAACATCGCTTGCGTGACATTGGCATGGAAATCCAGACTGGCAATTACCGGAATGTCCGACCCGACTGCTTCACGAACCCGTCTTAACAATTCCCCTTCACCATCATCCACCTGTTCACTAACCATGGCACCATGCAGATCCAGATACACCGCATCTGCCGGATGCTGCTGGATGCTTGCAATAATTTCATCACAGATCCGTTGGTAAGTGTCCTGCTCTACATGCGCTGAAGGTGAAGTGCCAGCCCAGATTACCGGCAAAAGTTGATAACCGAATTGTTCTGCTTGTTGAATAAAACCGCCAATCGGAATGTTCTGTTCCCGAAATTTCAGGACATCTGCGCCGCGGCTAAGCGGAGGAAATCCCCCGCCCTGGACAAAATCCACATATCTTGCTTTGGTCGGGGCAAAGGTATTGGTTTCATGTTGAAAGCCCGCAATGATGATTTTCTTCATATCTTGAATCCTTCCTATGCTGCATGATTGATTATTTATCGACGATTAAGGCAGCGCGTGTTACTTGCTGGGAAACAACTTGCTTTTTCAGTCTGAAGGCATAGATCAGGAAAGTGCCTCCGAGCATCATGATCACAGCAATCGTGAACCAGCCTGCCAGCATGGAACCGGTCATTGACTGCGCCATGCCCATAATATTTGGACTGACAAAACCACCGAGTAATCCGATACTGTTAATCAGGGCAATTCCGCCTGCTGCCGCACTACCGCTTAAGTATTTCGATGGAATCGACCAGAAAATGGTATAGGCACTAAACATAAAGGCCGTTGCGGTACAGATCGCAATAAAGGACAGCAGGAAATTCGCACTGATCACCGACAACATCAAGCTGACTCCGGCCAATACCGTAGGCACTACACAATGCCATTTCCGTTCCTGCCATTTGTCCGAGCTGCGGGCAAAAATGATCATGAAAATTGCACCGCATAAATATGGAATCGCCACCAGCCAGCCAATCATCTGCAAATTCTGGATACCGCCCGATTTCAATAAAGATGGCAGCCAGAAACCAATCGCATAGATCCCACAGATAATGGTGAAGTAGGCCAAGGCCATGAAATAGATCCAGGGATCCTTCAACACCGCTTTAAAATTGCTATGACCAGTTGCAGACTGATGCTGTGAAATTTCTTTTACCAATAAGGCTTTGTCCTCTTGAGACAGCCATTTTGCTTGTGAAGGATGATCGGTTAAATAAAAGTATGCTACGCAGCCCAACAGCACGGTTGGCACAGCTTCCAATAAAAATAACCATTGCCAGCCAGAAAGATTATAAATCTGATGAAAAGTACTCATGATTTGCGTGGATAATGGTGCACCTAACATACCAGCGAGTGGCCCGGCCAGCATGACGATCGCCATCACACGTGCCATGCGTGCACCGGAATACCAATAGGTCAGATAGAAAATCATGCCCGGGGCAAAACCGGCTTCGAATACACCTAGTAAAAAGCGCAAGACATAGAACATCTGCGGGGTGGTGACAAATAGCATCGACATGGAGGTCAGGCCCCACAAAATCATGATGCGGGTAATGGTTTTTCTGGCGCCGACTTTTTCAAAATACAGGTTGGTTGGCACTTCAAACAGCACATAACCTAAAAAGAATATGCCGGCTGCCATGCCATAAATTGCATCGTTAAAACCCAATTCCTGCTGCATTTGCAACTTGGCAAATCCGATATTGATCCGATCCAGATAAGCAAAGAAATAACATAGCAATAAAAATGGCAGCAGGCGCCAGCTCACTTTCTTGTAAATCTGGTCTAACCGTTGTTGACGGGAGGTCATTAAATCCATCTAAAACTCCTTTTTATCTAGATCTTCTTATTGTTCAAAAACAATGTAAGCATGCTCCTGACTTGATAACAATGTAATTTATTAGGCATACTGATGCTTTAAAAGCATCAGAGTTTTTATGGACAGAAACTTGCAATTCCTTGCGCCACTGAACGGAATCAATGAAAAGCGTTTGCGTTATTTCTATACGGTGATGATGTTTGGCTCGATGCGCAAAGCGGCAGATATCCTGAATATTGAACAGTCCGCCATGAGCCGACAAATTCAACTCTTTGAATCAGAATTAAAAATAAACCTGTTCAAACGTAAGGGACGGCATATTATTCCGACTGAAGCCGCCTATCTGGTACTTGAGTATTTTAAGGAAAATAAGAATCGTGAAAATGAATTATTTGACAGTTTATTTCAGCTGCAATCTTCTCAACTTGGCAAAGTGAACATTGTTTCAAGTGAAAGTTATATGCAACACATGATTTATGATGTACTTCGACATGTGCACCATAAATATCCAAATCTTGAAATCCAGTTAGAATTAATGAGTGCCCAGCATGTAGTACGACATATCGTGGACAGCCTAGCGCATATTGGACTTGCGTATAACCCCCCATTTCATACAGACATCAGCACCATTGCCCATAAAACAGAACCTTTTATTCTAGCTGTTCCTGCCGATCATCCTCTTGCCAAGCTCAAGCATCGCATTTGCCTATCTGAAATTTCAGCCTATAAATTTGCCTTAATGCCTGTGGGGCATGGTTTTCGTCAGCTACTCGACAGTGAAATGGTGCGCTTACAAGTGAACCTGAATATTAGCCTGACCACCAATTCTATTTATGCCTTAAAAAATTATGTGGTGGCTGGACATGGGATTTCCGCCATGCGCTATGCAGATATTGCAGATGCAGTAAAAGAAGGTCAGGCCGTTGCCTTAACTCTTGATTCCGAGCTGTGCAATACGGCTCAGACCCAATTGATGGTTCGTAAAAACACTCATTTGTCAGAGTCGAAGCATTTATTAATCGAGCGTATTCGTTCTAGTTTTGATTTGATCTTTTAAATCGCTTATAAAGTTTAGGTAATAAAAAAGCCACTTAGATAAGTGGCTGATTTATAACAAGAATTTTGGTGGAGGTGGCGTCAATTGAACTCAAAACCTAACTCATTCATTTTAAAGCTCTTTTGTTGAATAAAAAAATTCATTGACCCAATTTTGCCCCAAATTAGATTTAGTGCATTGAATCGTAAGCGTCCGCTGAATCCCATGCCTATTTTTTAATTTTGGTCGGATTTCCAGCGGTGTGGCAATAATTCTTCAATCTGGGTCACTTTATGTGTCGGCAGCCTTTTCAGAACATCACTTAAATAGGCATACGGATCCAGCCCATTCAGCTTTGCTGACTGGATCAGGGTCATGATGTTTGCAGCTCGTTGACCACTGCGCAGTGAACCTGCAAATAGCCAGTTCTTTCGTCCCGCTGCTGGCATTGCTGAATAAGTTGATGTTTAAATTCAGCCGTAAAGGTTCGATGGGGCTTTTTTAGCGTTGGATGATTTGAATATACAAAAACAGCTAGTTATCCAGGACTTTGGTTATACAATCTTACCCCTAGTTTCTGTAATAAATGAGTTTAGGGCAGAATTAATTAAAGTTACTCTAATTTTAGACCCCTCATTTTCTCGTGTGATTACTTTAGCAACGCACTCTACAAGAAATATTCCCAAGCATATTAGGATCATTTCACGCGAAATTATTGGTTGTGTTGAGCAATCTATTGATGAGAAAAAATGGCCGAATGCTCAATGGATATATGAAAATTAATATCTAAATTTTATTTATAAAATTGTAAGTTAAAGACCTAAAACCACTTGATATGGTTTAAATCCTTCAAGTACAGCATCCGAAACCAATTGAATAAAAGCTTCAGTTTTTCCGTAAGCCATCCACTGATCAAGAGCTTCATAATAAGCCAAACGATTTTCAACTGTGATGACACAAGGTGGATAACCAGCTTTAATCAATTCGAGGTTCATCAATAGACGTGATGTACGGCCATTGCCATCAATGAATGGATGGATACCTACAAAATCAGCGTGTACTTTGGCTGCACGTTCGATAGGATGAAATTTGTATGCGTCGTTATTATACCAGTCGATTAATTGAGCCATCTTGTCGTTTAATAAAGTGTAATCAGGTGGGGTAGACGTAGCACCAGAGATTAGGACATTTTGTTGACGATAGCGGCCAGCATTATCATCATCAATATTTTTTAAAATGAGTTGATGGATATTACGAATTTGCCATTCAGAAAAAGGCTCCTCTTTCCGAATGATATCTTCAACATAGTAAATTGCATTTCTATGGTTGATCGCTTCGAAGTGTTCTCTTAATGCCTTTCCACCAACAGTAATACCTTCGAGTACTACTTTTGTTTCTAGCAGGGTGAGGGTATTACCTTCAATTGCATTGGAATGATAGGTCCAGCGGATAATAAGATCTTCTTGTAAATTTTTGACAATTGACGGAGAGAGAGGGCGATGTTGATCTAATTTTTTCTTTAAATCATCAATAGTTTCAAACATAACCTTATCCCTGAATTTGTCTTAGTCGATCATACATGAAAAAATAAAGATCAGAAATGTAGTGATATATCATTACATTTTGTATGGGTTTTAAAAGTGGTAAGTGGACTGCTCCAAGTATTCTAGACACGAGACAGCTTCATTTTTGAAACACATTATTGTTCATTTCACCCACACATCTATGGCATGTTGTAGATGATCAGTTTTGACATAAAGCGTTGCACCTGATGGACCTGCCTGAAATTTAGCCGCACTATTGATGGGAAGACGGACCCATGAACCTGCGGGATATATTTCAGTGCCGCAAAATAATTGACCTTTGATAATTAGCACTTCAATCCCTTGTTCTGATTTCTCTTCGAAAATCTGAGCAGGTTTTAGCTTTTCTAAATAGGTCTGTTCATGTTCCGATTGAAATAACGGGCATCTCATCCGATGTTTAGTAAGCTTCCAATTCGCTGGATCATTGGTATTAATTCGGGTGGGCTCTATCTCATGTTCGGTCATTTGCATCAGTTTCACAAAGATTAAACAACCAGCTTTACTGGAAACCTGATGAGTTGAATGATGGGGATTACGTAAATACCAGCCTGCCGGATAATCATCTTCAGCATTCTCTGTAAAAATGCCTGACAAGATAAGGACTTCTTCACCCAAAGGATGCTGATGTTCAGGAAAGGCAGATTCTGGCGCGTATTTCACAAGACTAGTTGCACGTGCTTTCTCATTGCCAATACGATCAAGCATCATTCTATCGACTTCACCTCCTGGAGATTTCACCCAATGGTAATCCTCTGGCTTGATGATGACGGGCTGTGAGAAGTCGGCATGAATAAACATAATGCTGTCCTGTAATGAAAAAACCTACGTATTTTAACGAGAATGCATAGGTTTATTTTAAAAGAAATAGCGATGAGTTATCTCACTGTTTCAGAAAAGATAAGCAGGTTAATAGCAGATATTACTCATTAAGCTATGCAATATTAATATTTTAGAGTTTAATCAACTGTGCTTTGTTTTTACATCAATGAGGAATGGCATGAGATATCAACCGCCTTATACGATCACCTCTAGAATTATTCACTTGATTGCACAAATTAGTGAATCAATAGGGCGTTTGACTGCATTAACCCAAATTCAAGATAGCCTTAAATTGCGAAAAGCAAATCGTATCCGAACGATTCAAGGGTCTTTAGCGATCGAAGGGAATACCTTGAGTACAGAGCAAATCACAGCGATCCTGAATGGCAAGACCATTATCGCGCCACCTAAAGAAGTTCAAGAAGTCCGTAATGCCCTAAAAGCATATGAAGAAATTCAAAATTGGAACCCTGATCAAGAAACACATTTGCTGAAAGCACATCAAATATTGATGACAGGACTGATTGATGAGGTTGGACAGTATCGCCATGGCGGTGTTGGTGTGATGTCAGGGGATCGAGTCGTGCATATGGCTCCGCCTGCAAATCAAGTGCATCGCTTAATGGGAGAATTATTGCAGTGGTTGGCTGAAGGCAATGAGCACCCATTGATTCAGAGTTCAGTATTTCATTATGAGTTTGAGTTTATACATTCATTTGCTGATGGCAATGGGCGTATGGGACGTTTATGGCAAACTTTAATCTTAAGCCAGTGGAATCCAATTTTTCTCAATATCCCTGTAGAAAGCTTGATTTATCAAAACCAAAAAGCTTATTACGATGCATTGCAAGCGAGCACAGATCGCTCAGATTCAGCACCTTTTATTGAGTTTATTTTGCAGATGATTTTAGATGCAATACTCAGTTCTGATGCCAGCGATCAAGATACCGCTCAAGCTAGCGTACAAGTTAGCGATCAAGTTAAACGTCTCGTCCAGAAGATGGAGCAGAAGGAATATAGCTTAGTTGAGCTTATGGCTCTATTAGACTTGTCCCATCGAGCAACATTCCAAAAAAATTATTTAACTCCAGCATTAGAAGCCGGTGTGATTGAACGCACCTTTCCTGATAAGCCTAAGAGTCCTAAGCAAAAGTACAAATTAAAAAATTGAACTATACTGAGGTGGATGTGATTATTAATATCATAATGAGCTAATTGTAATGTTATAACATTTCATTTATTTTTAGGTGTAATTTTCTGCTATAATGTCAGTACGCCACTTCAAATCCTGAATTCGGATTTGAACAAGATTTTAAAGTGATTCAATGTAAGCATCCGGCTAACACAGCCTTACCAAGCGATCCTATAAGCCTTAATTTAGTTCCCACCTAAAAACAAGTGGGGACTTAATCCATGAACATGGATATATATTCAGCAACACCTCCTGTTGCTAAAAAATGCCGAAAATACAGCAAAGAATTCAAACTCAGTATTGTCAATGCCTGCAAAAATCCTAATACCTCGATCGCTTCGGTCGCACTGCAACATAGTATTAATGCCAACCTTGTCAGTCGTTGGATCAGGATCTTCAGCCATCATGAGGGTGCCGTGCAGGATCCTACTCATGTGAATCCAGCATTTATTGCTTTGCCTTACACTGCTGCAATCAGCCAACCTATTGATGAGAGGATCACGTTGTGTATCACCGTGCCTCATACGAATAATGATATTCAGCTAAAATGGCAGACATCAGAAATACCTGCCTTGGCAGAATTACTCAAGGCACTTGCAACATGATCCGCATTGATGAAATCTGGTTGTCTACTCAGCCCATGGACATGCGTGCAGGTATGGATACGACCATGGCTCAGGTGGTGAGAGCCTTTGGCTACATCAAACCGCATTGTGCTTACCTGTTCTGTAATAAACGTGGCCATCGCATGAAAGTGCTGGTACATGATGGATTGGGCATCTGGCTGTGTGCCCGGCGGCTGGAACAGGGC